>JASLGJ010000126.1 GCA_030150085.1 Candidatus Elarobacter sp.
CCGCCGCGCCGAGCTTGCGCGCCAGCCCCGGATCGCCGTACAGCGCGCGCACGCCGCCTGGACCTGGGAGCACAGCGCGGCGGCGGCGCGGGCCGCCATCGCACCGTGGCTCGGCGCGACCGAGGCGCTGCGCGCGTGACCGTTCCGTCCGCGTCCGCCGGCATTCCCACGGTGTCGGTGATGATCCCCAACTACAACTACGGCCGCTTCGTGTGCGACGCGGTGCGCTCGGCGCTGGACCAGGCCGGGGTGGACGTCGAGGTCTGCGTGGTCGACAACGCCTCGACCGACGACAGCGTCGCCCGCCTGCGCGAGGCGTTCGGGGCCGACCCCCGCGTGCGCGTGGTCGTCAACCCGAGCAACGTCGGGATCAAGGCCAACTTCGCGCGCTGCTTCGAGCTGGCGCGGGGCGAACACGTCGCGATCCTGTGCGCCGACGACCTGCTGCTGCCCGGCCACCTGGCCCGCGCGCTGGCGTTCTACGCCGCGCACCCCGAGGTCGACTACCTGCACACCGGCTACACCTGGGTCGACGAGCGGCTCGGCAACGAGCGCTACATCGACCACCCCGGCCACCTCGGCGCGGACGTCTGGATCGGGCGCGACGACGTCTACGGCCAGCTCCGCTACGAGTCGTACGTGTGCCTGCCGACGGTGCTCTTCACCCGCGCCCTGCTGGCGAAGTACGGCTCGATCGCGATCGTCGACGCGGTGGTGGCGGGCGACTACGAGCAGTTCAGCCGCTACGCGCTGGCCGGCGCGCGCAGCGCGTTCCTGGCCGTGCCGGGGGCGCGCATCCGGCGCCACGGCGGCAACGCCTCGGGCGTGCCCACCTTCGTCGCCAACGGCACCCAGGCGCGCGAGTTCCTGCGCGTGGTCGAGCTGATCGCGGCGAGCGATCCGGCCGCGCACCAGGCCCGCGCGGCGCTGGCGCTGCTGGAGTTCCGCGAGCGCGAGCTGTCGGCCGGCTGGCCCGAGGCCTACGCCGCGTTCGCGCGCGACTGCGGCGACCGCGCCCAAACGGTGCGCGCCCAGCTCGCGGCCGCCGCGGCGCGGGTCGTGCCGGAGCGCCCGCTGGTGAGCGTGGTGCTGACCACCCGCGGCGACGTGGCGCGCCTGCGCGACGCGCTGGCTTCGGTCGCGGCGCAGACCTACGAGCGCTGGGAGATCGTGCTCGCCCCGCTGGGCGCGCCGGACTTGGAGCCGCTGCTGGCCGAGCTGCCCTACCGCGCGCGCATCGTTCGCTTCCGCAAGCGGGTCGGCTTCAGCAATGCCGCGGTGCGCAACACCGCGCTGGCGCTGGCCAGCGGCGACGTGGTGGCCTACCTCGACGAGCTGGACCTGTGGACGCCCCAGCACCTGGAGACGGTGGTCGCCGCGCTGCGCGGCAGCCAGGCCCAGATCGTGCGCACCGCGGCCGACCTGGCCATCGAGTGGCGCGATCCGGGGCGCGAGTACGACCGCGCGCTGGTGCACGTCGAGCCGCTCCCGCTGATCGACCCCGCCACGACGCTGGTCAGCGCGGCGACGCCGCTCTCCACGCTGGCGATCCGGCGCGACCTGCTCGAACGGCTGGCCTTTGAGGAGCTGCCGTTCCTGGAGGACTGGGACTTCGCGCTGCGCGCCATGCTGGCCGGCCCGGTCGCGAGCGTCACCGCGCGCACGGTGCGGGTCGGTCACGAGGCCTACCCGCTCGAGCCGTTCATCGCTCAGTGGCCGCTCTGTGCGAGCGTCGTCGACGCGGTCCACGGGCGCGCCCGGCGCGCCGCGGACGACCCGGTGACGCGCACCCGGCACGATTTCCGCGAGCGCTTGCGCGCGGCCGCCGAACGGGCCCGCGCCAACCCCGCCACCGACACCGTCGCGGCCGCGATCCGCATCCTGCGCGGTGCGGCGTGAAGGCCGTCATCCTGGCCGGCGGCCTGGGGACGCGCATCAGCGAGGAGACCGCGACCCGGCCCAAGCCGATGATCGAGATCGGCGGCCACCCGATCCTCTGGCACGTCATGAAGGGCTATGCCGCGCACGGCATCGACGAGTTCGTCGTCTGCCTGGGCTACAAGGGCGCCTCGATCAAGGAGTACTTCCTCAACTACTACGCCTACAACTCCGACGTCACGATCGACCTGGCAACCAGCGACGTGTGCACGCACCGCACGGTGACCGAGCCCTGGAAGGTGACGCTGGTCGACACCGGCGCGGAGACGATGACCGGCGGGCGCCTGCGGCGGGTGCGCGACTACGTCGCGGGCGAGACGTTCTGCGCGACCTACGGCGACGGCGTGTCCGACGTCGACGTGCGCGCGCTGGTCGCGCACCACCGCGCGAGCGGGGCGCTCGCGACGCTGACCGCGGTCAAGCCGCCCGGCCGCTTCGGCGCGCTCGAGCTGGACCACCACGGCGGGCGGGTCGAGCGCTTCATGGAGAAGCCCGACGGCGACGGGGGCTGGATCAACGGCGGCTTCTTCGTGATCGAGCCCGAGGCGCTGGACCTGATCGCGGGCGACGAGACGCCCTGGGAGCGGGCCCCGCTCGAAGGGCTGGCCGCCCAGGGCCGCCTGGCGGCGTACCGCCACGACGGCTTCTGGCACCCGCTCGACACGCTGCGCGACAAGACGATCCTCGAAGGCCACTGGGCGAGCGGCAACGCACCCTGGAAGACGTGGTAGAC
>JASLGJ010000152.1 GCA_030150085.1 Candidatus Elarobacter sp.
CGTCTACCGCGGCGCGCTGGCGGCCGCCGTCGCCGGCAGCCGGCACCGCTTCGCCGAGACCGAGGCCCTGTTCGCCGCCGGCCGCTGGCCCCTGGCCCGGATCGACGGCACGCTCTACGTGTTCTAGCCGCGCGGGCCGAAGCCGCGGTAGCCGGTCAGCGGGACGAGGGTGATGTCCAGCATGCCGCGCTGGGCGAGGGGGAGCGAGGCCAGCGCGGCCTGGGCGGCCTCCGGTGAGTCGGCCTCGATCAGGGCCACCGCGCCCTTGACGTCGAGCCGGCCCCACATCTGGCGGAACGTCCCGGCGGCGTAGAGCTCGCGGGCCCGTTCGGCCTCGGGCTCGAGCAGCGGCGCGAAGTCGTCTTCGCTGAAGCGTTCGTAGTTGCGGGCGATGAGCGCGATGAACTGAGCCATGTCGCGTCCAAGCTTCGGTGCGGGCGTTCGATTCACTCGTCATCCGCGGCGGGGCGCGGTCGCCCTGCACGAGCGTCAGGACGAAGGGTGGGTGCCATGAGCCAGGATACGACGAACGCGCCGGGGGCGGGCGACGGCCCCCTCACCGGCGGCGGGGGCCCCGCGCTGCACGTGACCGCCAGCCCGGCCGCGCTGGCCGACTTTCACGCCGAGATGAAGCAGACCGTCGCCGCGGCGGCCGCCGCGGGGACGGCGTGGAGCCCCGGCGTTCAGGCCATGGCCGAGCTCATCGACGCCGACCCCGTCATCCGCATGTTCGTGGAGCAGATGCTGGCCCAGGTCCAGGCGCTCCCGGGCGCGCCGCCCTCGACCGTCACCACGGTCGACGAGCTGCTCGGGGCGCTCAACACGATCGTGACGTTCGCACCGCTCTACAACCCCGACCCGTCCAAGCGGCACGCGTTTCCGATGTCGTCGCTGTTCGCCTACATGATGATGACGGTGGCCGGCGAGTCGCTCTTCCGCACCCGCAGCTACAACGCGGCGCTGCAAGCCATCCTGCGGGAATGGTGCGCCTACCTCGACAGCGCCGACAGCGCGAGCGTGCTCAACGACTCCTACACCGGCTGGATCTCGCCGCCCGCGGTCGCGGAGTTCCAGCTCGACCAGTTCGTCTTCGACCCCAGCGCCCCGCACGGCGGCTGGAGCTCGTACAACGACTTCTTCCACCGCGAGATCAAGCTGGAGTACCGCCCCATCGCGAGCCCGGACGACCCGAAGGTCGTCGTCTCGGCGAACGACGGCAACCTGGTCTCGGTCGCCCGCAACGTGCAGCGCACCGACATGTTCTGGCTCAAGGGCGAGCCGTTCTCGCTGGCCGACATGCTCGACCGCAGCGAGTACGTCGACCGCTTCGTCGGCGGCGACGTGGTGCAGACGTTCCTGAGCGGGGGCAACTACCACCGCTGGCGGGCGCCGATCGCCGGCACGGTGCGCGCTGCCAAGGTGGTGGACGGGCTGATGTTCAGCGACGCGGAGTCCGCCGGCTGGGACCCCAACGGCGTGCTGTCGGAGGGCTACTACGCGGCGGTGAACACGCGCGGGCTGGTGTTCATCGAGAGCGGCGACCCGGTGATCGGGATGGTCTGCGTGATCCCGATCGGCATCACCGAGATCTCGTCGGTCACGATCGCCGTCAAGCCGGGCGACACGATCGCGAAAGGCGACGAGCTGGGCTGGTTCAGCTACGGCGGCTCGAGCATGTGCCTGGTGTTCCAGCCCGGCGCGATCGCGTACTACACCATGCCCGAGGCGCCGCCCAAGCCGATCGTCGACCCGAGCAGCGGTCCGCCGGTCCTGGTGAACGCCCAGATCGCCGTCGCGAACGTCTGACGGGCGGGATCTGACGGCGGTCGCGAGCCACCGTCGGGCCGATCTCCTCGGCGCCGGGCTCGCAAGAGGCCTCATCCGCGTCGTCTAACCAGGTCGGGATGGCCTATGATTCGCTGTCCGCGTTCGTGCGCAGGCTGCACGGGGCGGGCGAGCTGGCGACGATCGACGCCGCGGTGGACCCCAAGCTCGAGATCAGCGAGATCACCGACCGGGTGGTGAAGGCCGGCGGGCCGGCGCTGCTGTTCCGCAACGTGCGCGGCTCGCGCTTCCCGGTGCTGACCAACCAGTTCGGAACCGAGCGGCGGGCCGCGCTGGCCTTCGGCGCGGGCTCGCTGCGCGAGGTCGAGGAGAAGTTGCGCCGCACGATCGACCTCGCCGTGCCGCCCTCGCTGGGCGGCAAGCTGGGGAAGCTGGCCGGGTTGGCGGCGGCGGGCGCGACGGCGGTCCCGCGCCGGGTCGCGCGCGAGCAGGCGCCCTCGCAAGAGGTCGTGATGGACCCGCCAGATCTCACCAAGCTGCCGGTCCTGACGACCTGGCCGCTCGACGGCGGGCCGTTCATCACCCTGCCGCTGGTGTTCACCCAAGACCCCGAGACGGGCCGCCCCAACGTCGGCATGTACCGGGTCCAGGTCTACGACGCGACCACGACCGGCATGCACTGGCAGCGCCACAAGCAGGGCCGCGCGCACGCCGCCAAGTGGGGCCGGCGCATCCCGGTCGCGATCGCGGTCGGGGGCGATCCGGCGCTGACCTACGCCGCCACCGCGCCGCTCCCGCCGGTCGTCGACGAGCTGGCCTTCGCGGGCTTCCTGCGCGGCAAGCCGGTCCGCATCGCCAAGGCGCTCACCGTGCCGCTCTCCGTTCCCGCCGACGCGGACTTCGTGATCGAGGGCTGGGTCGACAACGACGACCTGCGGGTCGAGGGTCCCTTCGGCGACCACACCGGCGTCTACAGCGCGGCCGACCTCTACCCGACCCTGCACGTCAGCGCGATCACCCACCGCCGCGACGCGATCTGGGGCGCGACCGTGGTCGGCAAGCCGCCGATGGAAGACGCCTGGCTGGGCAAGGCCACGGAGCGCATCTTCCTGCCGCTGCTGCAGATGGTGGTGCCGGAGATCGTCGACTACAACTTGCCGGTCGAGGGCGGCTTTCACAACCTCGCCATCGTCGCGGTCAAGAAATCGTACCCGGGCCAAGCGAAGAAAGTGATGAACGCGCTGTGGGGCCTGGGACACATGATGATGCTCACCCGTTGCCTGGTGGTGGTGGATCACGACGTCGACGTCTCGGACGTGCGCGGGGTCGTCTGGAACGCGCTCAACAACGTGGACTACGGGCGCGACCTGGTCATCATGCCGGGCCCCGTCGACGACCTCGACCACGCCGGCTCCTACGAGCTGGCGCAAGGCCACAAGCTCGGCATCGACGCCACCCGCAAGCGCCCCGACGAAGGCTACGCGCGCGACTGGCCGCCCGAGATCCGCAGCGACGCCGCGACCCGCGCGACGGTCAGCGCGCGCTGGGCCGAGTACGGCATCGGCGACCTCGCCAAGCGCGGGACGGCCGACGCCTGGTCGGGCCAGAGCGCGGCCCGGCTGGCCCGGCTGCTGGCCGAGCCGCCCGCCGCTCCGGACGACGTTCCCCCGCGTACGGAGCGCGTGAAGTGAACGCCCTCAAGCTGTTCCTGCGCGACATCCGGGTCGAGCACTCGCTCTTCGCGCTGCCGTTCGCCTACGTCGGGGCGGTGATGGGCGCGCGCGGGCTGCCCTCGTGGTGGCAACTGCTGTGGATCACGCTGGCGGTGGTCGGCGCGCGCACCGCGGCGATGGCGGCCAACCGCTACTTCGACCGCGACATCGACGCCAAGATCCCGCGCACCGCCAAGCGCGCCGTGCCCAGCGGCAAGCTGCCCGCGGCGGTGATGGTCTGGGCGATGGTGGGCGGCTTGGCGCTGACGCTGGTCAGCGCGGCGCTGCTCAACCCGCTCTGCCTCAAGCTGCTCCCGCTGGCCGCGCTGGGCGTGATCGCCTACCCGCTGTGCAAGCGCTTCACCTGGGCGGTGCACTTCGTGCTCGGCGCGGTCGACGCGTGCGCGCCGCTGGGGGCCTACGTCGCGATCACCGGGCGGATCGACCTGCCCGCGCTGCTGCTGTTCGTCGCGGTCACGGTCTGGGTGGCGGGCTTCGACATCCTCTACGCGCTGATGGACCTGAAGTGGGACGTCGAGCTGGGGGTGCGCTCGTTCCCGCAGTCGTTCGGCGAGCGCAGCGCGCGCACGTGGCCGATCGCGCTGCACGCCGCGATGACGCTGGCGCTCTTGGGCGCGGGGCTGCTCGCGCGCGCGGGCTGGCTGTACTACCTCGGCGTGGCGCTCGCGCTGGCCGTCACCGTCTACGAAGAGCGCCTGATCGCGCTCGCCAAGGACGTCTTCGCGCTCAACGACCGGGTGTTCGTCACCAACATGGCGTTCTCGGTCGCCTTTCTGGGGACGACGCTCGCGTCGTACGCGGTCCGATGATCCGCTCGCAGTTTCTCGCCGGCACCGCTTCCGCGATAGGGATAGCCGCGCTCGACCTGCCGGTCTACACCGCGACGCTGCGCCTGGCGGTCGTGGCGCCGCAGACCGGCTCCGACGCCCGCCTGGGGCGCCAGCTGGTCGACGGCGTGCGGGCCGCGGTGGAGGACCAGAACCGGCTCCGCTTCCAGACCGAGCGGGCCTTCGTGTTCGACGCCTTCGACGACCGCAACACCGCCGCCGACGCGCGCGTGCAGGCCAGCTTCGCCGCCGACAATCCCGACACGGTGGCGGTGATCGGCCACCTCGCCGCCGAGCCGACCCTGGCCGCGCTCGACGTCTACAACCAGGCCCGCATCCCCCTGATCGTGCCGACCGTCACCGACGACCGGCTCACCGCCAAGGGCTACCGCAACGTCTTCCGCCTTCCGGCCAAGGACTCCGACGAAGGCACGCTGGTCGCGGCCTACGTGCTGAGCACGGGCGCCAAGGCCCCGCACGTCGTCAGCCAGGACGGCGACTACGGGCCCGAGGTCGCGACCGGCTTCGTGCGCGGCGCGGCGGCGCGCCGGGTCGACGCGGCGGCGACCCAGTTCCCGCTCGACAAGCCGGACTACGCGAAGACCGCCGCCGCCGTCCTGGCCAAGAGC
>JASLGJ010000483.1 GCA_030150085.1 Candidatus Elarobacter sp.
AGACGCTGCCGCGTCACGCGCAGCGTGGCGGCCCGGTCGCGCGTGACGACCACGATGCTGACCCGCGGCCGGCTCGACGACGGCAGGCTTCCCTCCATGGAGACGGATGTACCCCATCCGCCCGGGCGATGGGCGCGCGACCTAGTCCGCCGCCGCGGCCGGAATCATTCCGGGGGCGGGGTCGCGCTCAGGTCGCCGTTCCAGCCGAACCAGACGTGGGGGACGTAGGCCGAGGTGAGGCCGTGCTGCTGCGCGGCGCAGTCGGCCCAAGTGTACTGGGAGCGGAACGCCGGGCCGCTGAAGGCGTCCAGGCGGCTCGGCGTGACCGGGACGTAGGCGATCGCGTTGAGCTGCAGGTATTCCGCCGCGAAGCCGACCGCGCCCCACAGCGTCACGCTGTAGTCGTACAGGGTCGGGCCGTTCTGCGGCGCGTAGGTCTTCTGCACGGTCCAGAGCTGGCTCCAGGCCATCGGCACGATGTCGAGCGCGTTCACCGCGGCGTACGAGCCCGCGCCGAACAGCCCGTTCCAGAGGTTCGCGAAGCCCTGGTCGCCGGTGGTCGGCGCGGCGAACGTGTACGGGGTCAGCGTGAGCTTCAGGTTTCCCGCTTTCGGCAGCTGGTCGGCGAGCCAGGCCGCGGCGAGGGTCGCGAGGTCGCCGCCCAGGCTGTGGCCGGCGACGTCGAGCACGAGCGCGTTGCCCTGCGCCGCGGCGGTGCGGCGCAGGTAGTCGATCAGGCTGAGATCCGTGTCGGGATCGGTCGCGGCGGCCAGCAGCGCGAGCGCGGCGTTCGAGCCCGAGGCGACGTTCGCGTTCGCGCTCTGCGGGTAGAGGAACGGCACCAGGTCGAGCGCGTCGATGTCGTCGACGATGTTGCCGAACAGACCCTTGGCGTCCCAGTCGGTCAGCGTGCCGCGCAGCGCGAGCGCGTAGCGGCCGTCGGCGCCGCGCGCGACGAAGCCCAGCACGCCGGCGTTGGTGGCCGGGCCCCAGGTCAGCGTCCAGGGACCGTTCACGCCCGGGCCGATCCCCGCCAGCGCTTTGCTCATGCTGGCTTTCTGCGCGGGCTGGTCGGCCTCGTCGTAGTACGAGACGATCGACAGCAGCGCCGCGCTCAAGATTCCGACTCGTGTCACCGGCATGTCCACCTCGCAGGGGCCGCCGCGGCAAGGCGGCGTTGGTCCGCCAGGCGTTCGCGCGCCCGCCTTGCGTCCCTCGTCGCGACGCAGGAAGGCCCCCGCCCCGCCTGAACGCCTGGGGCGATGCTCGCGCTGCTCCTGGCCGCCTCGTCGATGCTGCCGCCGTCTCCCCGGCCGTGCCCGGCCGACCTGGTCGTGGAGAGCCCGCGCCTCAAGGTCGTGCGGGCGACCGAACGTTCGCTGGACGACTACGTGGTGACCGTCGACGTGACCAACCGCGGCAGCGCCGGGCAGTCCGCGGGCGTCAAGCAGCACCTCGAGCTGCTGCAGCACGGCCGGGCGCTGGGCGCGCAGCCGATTCCCTCGCTGGCGCGCGGCGAGCGCTACGCCGCGGCGTTCCGGGTTTCGCTTCCGCACGAGGACCGGCGCGTGCCGTTCCCGGTCGCGTTCCACTACGTGCTCGATTCCAAGCAGGACGCCGCGCGCGACAACTGCGTCAGCGCCAACGACCGGGTCTCCGCGACCCTCTGATGCGCGTGCGGCTCGCGCCGCGGGCCGAGGACGAGGCGACCGTCACGCTCGTCGGCACCGCGACCTTTCCCGAGGGCCCGCTCAAGCTGTCGTACCCGACCCGCACCGGCGCGCTGCTGCGCGTGGACGGCGCGGCGCGCGGCGCGTTCGACGGCAAGCACGGCACGATCGTGCTGCCGCCGCTGCCCGGTGCGCACGAGATCGCGCTGGAGGTCGAGCGGCGCGGCCTGCCGATCGCGGGCCTGCCGGCGGGCGACGGCGCGCGCTGGCGCTGGATGCTCGCCCGGGCCGAGCAGAAGCCGCACATGCACCTGGAGATCGCGCCGTATGCCGGCGCGCCGGAGGGCGAGCCGGTCGACGTGCCGCTGCTCGGCCACGCCCACCTCGACGTGGCCTGGCTGTGGACCTACGCCGAGACCAAGCGCAAGGCGCTGCGCACCTTCGCCACCGCGCTGCGCGAGCTGGAGCGCGACGAGCGCTTCGTGTTCGCGCAGAGCATGCCGCAGCTCTACGCCTGGGTGCAGGCCGCCGACAAGGCGCTCTTCGCGCGCCTCCGCGAGCGCGCCGCGAGCGGAGACGGCTGGGACGCGGGCGTCGCGCCGCTGTGGGTGGAGTGCGACGCGCACGCGCCCAGCGGCGAGTCGCTGCTGCGCCAGTTCGCGCACGGCATCCGCTGGACGCGCGACAACCTGGGTCTCGAACCGACGGTGGCCTGGCTGCCCGACACGTTCGGCTTTCCCGCGACGTTCCCGACGCTGGCGGCGCACGCCGGGGTGCCGTACTTCGCGACCACCAAGCTGCAGTGGAACGAGACCACGCGCTGGCCCTACCCGCAGTTCCGCTGGCACGGCGACGACGGCGCGGTGCTCGTCGCGGCCGTGATCGCGGCCTACGACGGCCCGCTCGACGACAAGCGCGTGCGCACCGCGCGCGAGCGCGACGAGATCCTGGTCCACGGCTACGGCGACGGCGGGGGCGGCCCGACCGACGCGGACCTGGCCTTCGTCGCGCCCGCGGTGCGCCCGTGGGCGCGCGCCGCGGACTGGTTCGCGCGCGTCGCGCGCAAGCCGCTGCCCGATTATCGCGGCGAGCTGTACCTGGAGACGCACCGCGGCACCTACACCACCCACCACGACGTCAAGGCGCGCAACGCCGAGCTGGAGCTCGCGCTCGACCACGCCGAGGAGCTGGCGGCGTGGTGCGTCGCGGTGCGCGCGCCGCTGACCGTGCGCCGTTCGCTCGCCGACGACTTGCGCACGGCCTGGCGGATCGTGCTGCGGGCGCAGTTCCACGACGTCATCACCGGCACCGCGATCCCGGCCGTCTACGCCGACGTGCGGGCCGAGCACGAGCGCGCCGCCGCGATCGCCGCGCGGGTGGAGGACGCGGCGCGCTCGGTGCTGCCGCGCAGCGACCTGCGCCTGCTGCCGCCCCCGCCGCTGGCCCCGCGCCGCGACGGCGAGACCTGGCTGTTCGAGAACGCCTACGTGCGGGCGCGGGTGCGCGACGACGGCACGGTCGTCGAGCTGGGCGCGGCCGCCGGGCGCAGCGTCGCCGCGCTCGCCAACGGCATCGCGGCCTACGCGGACAAGCCCAAGCGCTGGGACGCCTGGAACGTCGACGCCTCGTACGCCAAGGCGCGCGTCGCGGTCAAGCCGCAGGGCGCGGCGCTCGAGGATGACGGGCTCGCGGTGCGGCTGGCGGTCGGCAAGAAGTCGCGCCTGGCGATGCGGCTCGCGCTGCACGAGGACGAGCCCTGGCTGCGCGTGGAGCTGGCCGTCGCGTGGCACGACGACCACGTGCTGCTGCGCGCGGAGCACCGCCTGGCGGTCGAGGCGCGCGAGGTGCGCTACGGCCAGCCGCACGGCACGCTCGGGCGCCCGGCGTACCCGTCGAACGACGCGGAGCGGGCGAAGTTCGAGGTGCCCGCGCAGCGCTGGGCTCACGTCACCGACGGCGAGCACGGCCTGGCGGTGTTCGTCACCGACCTCTACGGCTGGAACGGCGTCGGCCTCAAGGGCGGCGGCGTGCGCCTGGGCACCTCGCTGCTGCGCGCGCCGACCTGGCCCGACCCGGGCGCCGACCGCGGCGAGCAGCGCCTGGCGTACGCCTTCGTGCCGACCGCCGGGGCATCGGTCTCCGCGCTTGAGCAGGCCTGGCAGAGCTACGCCGCGCGCGAGCGGGTGCGCCTGTTCACCTGCGACGACCCCGCCGTGCTGGTCGTCGCGACGTACCCCAGCGACGACGGCGGCGCGGTGATCGTGCGGGTGCGCGAGTGCGACGGCGAGGCGCGCCGGGTCGCGCTGCGCTGCGGGGGCCGGATGCGCGCCGCCACCCCGGTCGACGCCGCGGAACGGCCCGTCCCCGGCGACGGAACGATCGAGGAGGAGGCGCTGGTGTTCGACCTCGGCGGGTTCGCGCTGCGCTCGTTCTTGGTTACGTTTTAGATGATTCTCCCGGCTGCGACCGCTTACGATTGCAGCGTCTCATTAGGGCCGTGGTCGGTTTCGGCATCGCCTTCGAGGTTACGCGCCCGTTCCAGCAAGGCGCCTAGGCGCAGCGAAACGTCGCGCACCTCGTCCCACGAGCGCCAGCGGTCGGCGATCCACCGGTAGGCCGAGAACCGGTGTCCCGCGTGGATCGCCGCTGCCGTGCCGCCGACCAGAACGGCACCGGGCACGATGGTTTGGGCTCGTGCCGCGGCGCGGATGACCCGTTCCCACTCCTCGGGGGTCTCCGCGGAACGCAGGCGCGGTGGAGTGGCGTCATCGGGCACGGGCATCCTCCCTGGCCTGGGCGATCATCGCCGGCCACAGTCGCGAGGTGCCGTACATGGCGTGCTCGCGGCAGAGCCGCAGCACGTCCTCGGCGACCCGGCCGAAGGGGTCCGCCTCGACGACGCGCCAGAGCGCGGTCCAGTCGGCCGGGTCGCCGCGGTCCAGGATGTCGTCGATGGCGGCGGGGACGAGTCCCACGCCGTCGCTGAGATGGCGGTGCTTCATGGTGCCGCCGCTAGTGTACCAATTCGCGCAGGCGGTGTCTGGGCCCGCGGCGATCCCTACCTAAGTCGGCGCCCTGGAGGCCTCCGCTGCCCGAACGGGGTACGCCCCGGACGCGATGACCCGCACCATCGACACCGTGCTGTTCGACCTCGACGACACGCTCCACGACGATACGACCGCGTACCGCAACGCCGCGCTGGAGGTGGCGGAGCTCGTCGGGCGCGAGCGGGGGATCGACCCGCGCGCGCTGGCCGACGCCTACGACGGCGCGGCGACGGGCTTCTGGGCAGCGCTGAGCGAGCAGCACCTGACCGTCGCGATCGCCGACGAGCGCGAGCGGCTGTGGCACGAGGCGCTCCTGCTGGTCGGGATCGACGACCGCGCGCTGGCCGCCCGCGCCGCCCGCGCCTACAACGAGGCCCGGGCCGGCGGGCTGGAACTGTTTCCCGGCGCGCTCGACCTGCTCGTCGCGCTGCGCGCGCGCGGCTGCAAGCTGGGCCTGGTGACCAACGGCTTCGCCGCGACCCACCACGACAAGATCGACCGGCTCGGCCTGCGCGAGCGGATGGACGCCTTCTTCATCGCCGACGAGGTCGGCATGCTCAAGCCCGACCCGGCGCTCTTCCTGCACGCCTGCGCGGTGCTGGGCAGCGCGCCGGCGCGCACCGCGATGGTCGGCGACCGCTACAACCGCGACGTGCGCGGGGCGCAGGACGCCGGCCTGTTCACCGTGCTGGTCGACGTGCACGCCATCCCGCTGCCCGAGGGAGCGCCGCGGCCGGACGCGGTCGTGCCGGCGATCGCCGACGTGCTGGCCGTGCTGCCGCTCGTTCCGCCGAGGGAGGGCGGCGCGCCGAACGCGAACTGATCGGGGGTGACGGAACAGCCGGTCGAAAACGTCTTCGCGCGCTCCTGGGCCCTGCTGACGCGCAACTGGATCATCATCGTCCCCGGCCTGGTGATCGGGCTGGTGGTCGGGATCATCGGCCAGCTCCTCGCGCCGCCCACCTACGTCGATCCCGATGCGGGCGTGGTGGTGGTCGGGGGCTCGTTCCTGGGCGGCATCGCGCGCGGCTTCATCGGCTTCGCGCTCGCGGTGCTGGCCTTCATCGCCAACCAAGCCTACACGACCGGGATGGCGGGCGCGGCCTGGGAGCGCGGCAGCACGACGCTCGCCGACGGCTCCGCGTCGCTCCAGGAAGACGCCGGGCGGATCGTCGTCACCGCGCTGGGCCTGATCGGCCTGGGCATCGTCGCGGTCGGGCTGGCCCCGTTCACCCTCGGGCTGTCGCTGCTGGCGCTGCTGGTCTTCGCGCTCTACGCGTTTCCGGCCGCGGTGGTGGGCAACCGGCCCGGCTTCTCGTCGATCGCCGAGTCGTTCGCGATCGCCCGCGCCCGCTTCGTGCCGACCCTGATCGTGGCGGTGCTGATCTGCGCGATCTCGTTCGTCATCGCGCTGCTGGGCGGGCTGCTCCACTTCGCGCCGCTGATCGGCCCCGTGCTGACGGCCTGCATCACCCAGGCCTTCGTCGCCTTCGCCACCCTGGTGATCGTCGGCGAGTACCTCAACTTCCGCGCCGCCGCCGCCACCTCGGGCGCGCCCGCACCGCCGCCCCCGTCCTACACGCCGCCGAGCCCGGCCTCGTACGCGCCGCCGGCGCCGGAGACGCCCTCCGTGCCGCCGAGCTATCCGCCCCCGCCGCCCCCGGCGGACCCGCTCTAACGCGGACCGGCCCTCGGTAGGGTTGACCTGCCGTAGCAGCCGCAACGAAGCACCAGCCCAGGGGGTCGTACAGAAGTTATGCCGGACGGGACCCCGCACGCCTTGGACGCGATCGTCATCAAGGGCGCGCGCGAACACAACCTCAAGAACGTCGACCTGACCCTGCCCCGCAACCGGCTCATCGTGATGACGGGCTTGTCGGGCTCGGGCAAGTCCTCGCTCGCTTTCGACACGATCTACGCCGAGGGGCAGCGCCGCTACGTCGAGTCGCTCTCGTCGTACGCCCGGCAGTTCCTGGGCCAGATGGAGAAGCCCGACGTCGACTACATCGAGGGCCTCTCGCCGGCGATCTCGATCGACCAGAAGTCGACCTCGCGCAACCCGCGCTCGACGGTCGGCACGGTCACCGAGATCTACGACTACCTGCGCTTGCTCTACGCGCGCATCGGCAAGGCCCACTGCTACGAGTGCGGCAAGCCCGTCTCGGCGCAGACGCCCGAGCAGATCGTCGACCAGATCCTGGCCTTCCCCGAGGGCACCCGCATCCAGCTCCTCGCGCCGGTCATCCGCGGGCGCAAGGGCGAGTACTCCAAGCTGTTCGAGGAGATCGGCAAGGAGGGCTTCGCGCGCGTCCGGGTCGACGGCGAGATCCGCGAGCTGCGCGAGAAGATCGAGCTGGACAAGAAGCGCAAGCACACCGTCGAGGTCGTGGTCGACCGCCTGGTGGTCAAGCCCGACATCCGGACCCGCCTGACCGACTCGGTCGAGACCACGCTGCGCCTGGCGACCGGCTTGGTGACCGTGCTCTACCAGGCCAAGGTCAACGCCGAGACGGAGAAACCGTCGGTCGAGTGGCAGGAGGCGACGTTCAGCGAGTCGTTCGCCTGCGCGACGTGCGGCATCTCGTTCCAGGAGCTCGAGCCGCGCCTGTTCTCGTTCAACTCGCCTTACGGCGCGTGCCCGGCCTGCAGCGGTCTGGGCGAGAAGATCGAGATCGACGAGTGGAAGGTCATCCCCGACCGCACCAAGTCGATCAAGGACGGCGCGATCGTGCCCTGGTCGAAGAACCTCGGCAGCGGGCGCTACCCCTCGACGAACCCGTACTACATGCAGCAGGTGGAGCGCTTGCTGCGCTCGCGCCGCTGCAAGGCTTCGACCCCGGTCGACGAGCTGCCCGAGGACGTCGTCGAGACGATCCTCTACGGCACCGACAAGAAGCAGAAGTTCACCTACGAGTCGCGCTCGGGCCACCAGTGGGAGTACGAGTCGCAGTTCGAGGGCGTGGTCAACAACCTCCAGCGCCGCTACAGCGAGACCTCTTCCGATTACGTCAAGGAAGAGATCGAGAAGTACATGTCGGCCTCGCTCTGCAAGGTCTGCAAGGGCGCGCGCCTCAAGCCCGAGGCGCTCGGCGTCACCATCGCCGATGCGAACATCGACCAGACCACCAAGATGTCGGTCGAGGCGGCGCAGAAGTTCTTCGCCGAGTTCGCGCCCAGCGAGCGCGAGGAGAAGATCTCGCACCAGATCCTCAAGGAGATCCGGGCTCGGCTGGGTTTCCTCAAGAACGTCGGGTTGGGCTACCTCAACCTCTCGCGCTCGGCGACGACGCTCTCGGGCGGCGAGTCGCAGCGCATTCGCCTGGCGACGCAGATCGGCTCCTCGCTGGTCGGCGTGCTCTACATCCTCGACGAACCGTCGATCGGGCTGCACCAGCGCGACAACGACCGGCTCCTCGCGACGCTCGAGACGCTGCGCGACATCGGCAACACCCTGATCGTGATCGAGCACGACGAGGACACCATGCGCGCGGCCGACGTGATCGTCGACATCGGCCCGGGCGCGGGCGCCGAGGGCGGGCGCATCCTGACCGTGGGCGGCATCGAGCAGATCGAGGCCAACCCCGAGTCGCTGACCGGCGCGTACCTGAGCGGGCGGCAGTTCATCGCCATCCCCAAGCACCGCAAGAAGGGGCGCGGCTCGCTCTTCGTCCAGAACGCGACCGCCAACAACTTGAGCAACGTCAACGTCGAGATTCCGCTCGGCACCTTCACCGCGGTGACCGGCGTGTCGGGCTCGGGCAAGTCGACGCTGGTCAACGAGGTGGTGGTCAAGGCGCTCAACCAGTACCTGCACCACCAGCCCGCCGGCGGCACCTACGGCAAGGTCAAGGGAGCCGAGGCGCTCGACAAGATGGTCGTGATCGACCAGTCGCCGATCGGCCGCACCCCGCGCTCGAATCCCGCCACCTACACCGGCGCGTTCGACCTGATCCGCGAGCTGTACTCGATGACGCCCGAGGCGAAGATGCGCGGCTACACGCCGGGCCGCTTCTCGTTCAACGTCAAGGGCGGGCGCTGCGAGGCCTGCCAGGGCGACGGCATCATCAAGATCGAGATGCACTTCCTGCCCGACGTCTACGTGCCGTGCGAGGTCTGCCACGGCAAGCGCTACAACGCCCAGACGCTCGAGATCAAGTACAAGGGCAAGTCGGTCGCCGACGTGCTGGCCATGCGGGTCGACGAGGCCACCGAGCTGTTCGCGACGATCCCCAAGATCGCCAACCGCCTGCGCACGATCTGCGAGGTCGGGCTGGGCTACATCCAGATGGGCCAGCCCGCGACCCAGCTCTCGGGCGGCGAGGCCCAGCGCATCAAGCTCGCCACCGAATTGTCGCGGCGCGCGACGGGCCGCACCTTCTACGTGCTGGACGAGCCGACCACGGGACTGCACTTCGCCGACATCCACAAGCTGCTCGACGTGCTCAAGCGGCTGGTCGACATGGGCAACTCGGTGCTAGTGATCGAGCACAACCTCGACGTGATCAAGACCGCCGACTACGTGATCGACCTCGGCCCCGAGGGCGGCGACCGCGGCGGCACGATCGTCGCCACCGGCACCCCCGAGCAGATCGCCGCCAACGAGCGCTCCCACACCGGCACCTACCTGCGGGCGGTGCTGGCCGACGAGCGCGCCCAGGGCCGCATCCGGGTGACCCCCGAGCGCATCGCCGAGCTGGAGCAAACCAACTTCGACGAGCTCGAGGAGCTGACGAAGAACGGCCGCACCCGCGTCCCGGTCGAAGCCTAGGCCGAGGCGGGCGCGGCCTGACGTAGAAGCCGTCGCGCGTGGCGAAGTTCGCGCTGGCGATGGTGGTGTGCTCGGACATCGAGCGCTCCAAGCGGTTCTACCGGGACATCCTCGAGCTCAAGCTGGGCACGGACGCGGCCCCGCACTGGGTCGATTTCGACCTCGGCGGCGGGCAGGCGCTGGGGCTGCACCCGGCCAGCGAGACGCTGACCGTCAAGCCGGGCTCGGTGCAGCTCGGCTTCCAGGTCGAGGACGTGGACCGCTTCGTCACCGACGCCCGGACGGCCGGGGTGCGCATCCTGCAGGAGCCGCACGACGAGAGCTTCGGGCGCCTGGCGGTGGTGGCCGACCCCGACGGCTACCCGGTCCAGATCGCCACCCCGCGCGCGACCCGCTGAGCGCGCACCGGTGAGCGCCCGCAAGAAGACCGGCTCGACGGCCCGGCGCGGCGGTGCGGACTTGGCCGCCCAAGCCCGCGACCTGCGCGCGCGCATCGAGGAGGCCAACTACCGCTACCACGTCCTGGACGACCCGCAGATCAGCGACCAGGACTACGACGCGCTGCTGCGCGAGCTGCTCGACCTCGAGCAGGCACATCCCGAGCTCGACTCGCCCGACTCGCCCACCCACCGCGTGGGCGGCGCGCCCGCGAGCGGCTTTCCGCCCTACGTTCACGCCCGGCCGATGCTGTCGCTGGCGAACGCCTTCGACGAGGCCGAGCTGCTGGCGTTCGACGCCCGCGTGCGCAAGCTCGGCGGCCTCGCCGAAGACGCCGATGTCGCGTACGTCTGCGAGCTCAAGATCGACGGGCTGGCGGTCTCGCTGCGCTACGACCACGGCCGGCTGACCGCGGGCGGCACGCGCGGCGACGGCAGCGTGGGCGAGGAGATCACCGCCAACCTGCTGGCGATCAAGTCGATCCCGCGCACGCTGCGCACCACCGACGTCCCCGCGCCGCGCCACGTCGACGTGCGCGGCGAGGCCTACCTGCGCAAGAGCGACTTCGCCCGCCTCAACGAGGCCAAGGCCGCGCGCGGTGAGCAGCCCTTCGCCAACCCGCGCAACACCGCGGCCGGCGGGCTGCGCCAGCTCGACCCCAAGATGACCGCCGAGCGCCGGCTCTCGTTCTACGCCTACGCCCTGGGCGAGATCGACACCGACGAGCCACCGACGACGCAGCGCGGGCTGCTCGACTACGTCCGCGCGCTGGGTTTCCCGGTCAACCCCAACGCGCTGCGGGTCGGCTCGATCCGCGACGTGGTCGCCTACGTCGCGAAGTGGGAGGAGGCGCGCGAGTCGCTCGACTACGAGATCGACGGGGTGGTGATCAAGGCCGACGACCTGGCGCTGCAGGCCAAGCTCGGCAGCGCCGGCAAGGACCCGCGCTGGGCGATCGCCTACAAGTTCCGCGCCCGCGCCGCGCAGACGAAGCTGCTCGACATCACGGTCAGCGTCGGGCGCACCGGCGTGCTCAACCCCAACGCCGTGCTCGAGCCGGTGCAGATCGGCGGCACGACGGTCGCCAACGCGACCCTGCACAACCAGGACTACATCCGCAACAACGACATCCGGATCGGCGACGTGGTGACCGTGATCCGCGCGGGCGACGTGATCCCGCGCGTGGTCGGCCCGGTGCTGGAGCTGCGCGAGGGCGAGCTGCCCGAGTACACCCTGCCCACCCACTGCCCGGTCTGCGGGGCGGACGTCGACCACCCCGCGGGCGAGCCGATGGCGCGCTGCACCAACGCCTCGTGCCCGGCGCAGCTCGTCGAGCGGGTGCGGCACTTCGCCTCGCGCGGCGCGATGGACATCGAGGGCATCGGCGACCAGCTCTCCGCCGCGCTGGTCGAGAGCGGGCACGTGCGCGACGTCAGCGACATCTACCGCCTCGACCTCGACACGCTGCTCACCCTCCCGCGCATGGCGGAGAAGTCGGCTTCCAACGTGCTGGCCGCGATCGAGGGTTCGAAGTCGCGCGGCCTGGCGCGGCTGCTCTCGGGCCTGGGCATCCGCTTCGTCGGCGCGCAGAACGCCGCGATCCTGGCAGGCGACTTCGGCACCATCGACGCGCTCGCCGAAGCGACGGAAGAAGAGCTGCTGCGCAGCGAGGGCATCGGCCCGGAGATCGCGCAGAGCGTGGCGCTGTTCTTCGCCCAGGAGCCCAACCGGCAGATGGTCGCGCGCCTGAAGCAGGCCGGGGTCGACGTGACCGC
>JASLGJ010000180.1 GCA_030150085.1 Candidatus Elarobacter sp.
GGCGCGGCGATCGCGACCGCGCTGGCCGCCGAGGGCGCGCGCCTGACCCTGCTGGGACGCGACCGCGCCGCGCTCGCCGCGCACGCCGCCACGCTCCCCGCGTCGGCGGAGGCGTTCGTCGTGACGGCGGACGTGGCGGACGGCGACGCGGTCGGCGCGGCGTTCGCCCTGGCTTGCGCGCGGCACGGCGCCGTCGAGGTGCTGGTGAACAACGCCGGGGTGGCGAGCAGCGGCCCGTTCGCCGAGCTCGACCCGGCCGAGTGGGAGCGCATCCTGGCCGTCAACCTGACCGGCACCTTCAACTGCGCGCGCGCGGCGGTGCCGGCGATGCTCGCCGCGCGCGCGGGGCGGATCGTCAACGTCGCGAGCACCGCCGGGCTGGTCGGGCGCCCCTACGTCAGCGCCTACACCGCGGCCAAGCACGGCGTGGTCGGGCTGACCCGCGCGCTGGCCGCGGAGCTCGCGCCGCGCGGCGTCACCGTCAACGCGGTCTGCCCCGGCTTCACCGAGTCGGACCTGCTGGAGCGCACGCTGGAGAACATCGTCACGGTCAGCGGGCGCAGCCGCGCCGACGCGGCCCGCGCGCTGCTCGCGCGCAACCCGCTGGGGCGCTTCGTGCGCCCCGAGGAGGTCGCGAGCGCGGTGGCGTGGCTGTGCGGCGATGCGGCAGCGGCGGTCACCGGCCAGGCGATCGTGATCGACGGCGGCGAGGTGACGCCGTGATGCGCGCCGCCGAGGTGACGGCGTGATCGAGCCGGTGGACACGGAGTCGCGCGCGGGCGAGGGCGACCACCTCTCGGTGCGGCTGTGGCTGCGCCTGCTGGCCTGCACCAACCTGATCGAGCGCCGGGTCAGCGGCGACCTGCGGGCGCGGTTCGACACGACGCTGCCGCGCTTCGACTTCCTCTCGCAGCTCGAGCGCAGCCCGGGCGGCTTGCGCATGAGCGAGATCTCGCGCCGCATGATGGTCACCGCGGGCAACATCACGCGCATCGCCGACGGCCTGCTGGCCGAGGGCCTCATCACCCGCAAGACCGCGCCCGGCGACCGGCGCGCCTCGGTGGTGCGCCTGACCGCCGCCGGCCGGCGGGCGTTCGCCGAGATGGCGCGCCGCCACGAGGGCTGGATCGTCGAGACCTTCGCCGGGTTGAACGAGCGCGAGCGCGACCAGCTCTACGCCCTGCTCGCCAAGCTCAAGCGCCACCTCGCCGCCCGCGAAAGCGACACCGCATGAACCGCAGCACTCCCTTCGCGTCCTACGCGGCGCGCCATTTCCGCTGGCAGGTCGACGACCGCGTCGCGACCCTGACCCTGAACCGGCCCGAGCGCAAGAACCCGCTCACGTTCGAGTCGTACGCCGAGCTGCGCGACCTGTTCCGCGGCTTGGTCTACGCCGCCGACGTGCGCGCGGTGGTGCTCGCGGGCGAGGGCGGCAACTTCTGCTCGGGCGGCGACGTGCACGAGATCATCGGCCCGCTGACCGCGATGGCGATGCCCGAGCTGCTGGCCTTCACCCGCATGACCGGCGACGTGGTCAAGGCCATGCGGGCCTGCCCGCAGCCCGTCGTGGCGGCGGTCGACGGGGTCTGCGCGGGCGCGGGCGCGATGCTCGCGCTGGCGTCGGACCTGCGCTTCGGCACGCCGAACGCGCGGGTGGCGTTCCTGTTCACCCGGGTCGGGCTGGCCGGGGCGGACATGGGCGCCTGCGCGCTGCTGCCGCGGGTGGTCGGCCAGGGCCGCGCCGCGGAGCTGCTCTTCAGCGGGCGCGCGCTGCTCGCCGGCGAGGCGCTGAGCTGGGGCTTCTTCAACCGCCTCTGCCCGCCCGAGGAGCTGCTCGCGCAAGCGCAGGACTTCGCGCGCGCGCTCGCGCACGGCCCGGCCTTCGGCCACGCCATGACCAAGACGATGCTGCACCAGGAGTGGGCGCTGGGGCTCGACGAGGCGATCGAGGCCGAGGCGCAGGCCCAGGCGATCTGCATGCAGACGCAGGACTTCCGGCGCGCCTACGAGGCCTTCGCGGCGAAGCAGACCCCCCGCTTCGAGGGCGACTGAATGGCCGACGCGTCGTTTTTGGCCTGGCCGTTCTTCGCCGCCGAGCACCGCGCGCTCGCCGCGGAACTGGACGCGTGGGCCGCGCGGCACGTGCGCGACGAGGAGTACCCCGACGTCGACGCGGGCTGCCGCGGGCTGGTGGCCGACCTGGGGCGCGACGGCTGGCTGCGCTACGCCGTGCCGGCCGCGCACGGGGGCGCGTTCGAGGCGGTCGACTCGCGCGCGGTCTGCCTGGTGCGCGAGACGCTGGCCCGGCGCAACGCGCTGGCCGACTTCGCCTTCGCCATGCAGGGCCTGGGCAGCGCCCCGGTCGTGCTCGGCGGGAGCGCCGAGCTGCAGCGCCGCTACCTGCCGGGGGTCGCCGCGGGCAGCGCGATCGCGGCCTTCGCGCTCTCCGCGCGCGACGCCGGCTCCGACGTCGCGGCGCTGGCGACGCGGGCCGAGCGCGACCGCGACGACTACGTGCTCGAGGGCGAGAAGACGTGGATCTCCAACGGCGGGATCGCCGACTTCTACGTCGTGTTCGCCCGCACCGGGGAAGGGCCGGGCAACCGCGGGCTGAGCGCGTTCGTGGTCGACGCCGACACCCCGGGCCTGGAGATCGCCGAGCGGATCGACCTGATCGCCCCGCACCCGCTGGCCACGCTGCGCTTCGCCAACTGCCGCATCCCCGCGACGCGCCGGCTGGGCGCGGGCGGGGAGGGCTTCAAGCTGGCGATGCGCTCGCTGGACATCTTCCGCGCCAGCGTCGCCGCGGCCGCGCTGGGCCTAGCCCGGCGCGCGTTCGACGAAGCGCTCGCGCGCGCCAAGGGCCGGGCGCTGTTCGGCGCCGCGCTGAGCGACCTGCAGCTCACCCAGGCCGCGCTGGCCGAGATGGCGACCGGCATCGACGCCAGCGCGCTCTTGACCTACCGCGCCGCCTGGGTGCGCGACGTGCAGGGCGCGCCCACCACCCGCGAGGCCGCGATGGCCAAGCTGACCGCGACCGAGACCGCCCAGCGCGTGATCGACCGCAACGTCCAAATCCACGGCGCGCTGGGGGTCCGGCGCGGCACGGTCGCCGAGCGGCTGTACCGCGAGATCCGGGCCCTGCGCATCTATGAAGGAGCGAGCGAAGTGCAGCAACTCATCATCGCCCGGCAGGTGCTCGCGTGAGCGCGCACGTCGACACCTTCGCGCGCGACCACCTCCCGCCGCGCGACCAGTGGCCGGAGTTCCTGTTCGACCTGCCCGAGCTGCAGTACCCGCAGACGCTCAACAGCGCGGCGGAGCTGCTCGACGCCACCGTCGCGCGCGGGCTGGGCGCGCGCCCGGCGATCCTCACCCCGCAGCGCCGCCTGACCTACGCCGAGCTGCTGGAGGAGACCAACCGCATCGCGCACGTGCTGCGCGACGAGCTGGGCCTGGTGCCCGGCAACCGCGTGCTGCTGCGCGGCTTCAACAACGACGTGACGGCGGCGTGCTGGCTGGCCGCGGTCAAAGCGGGCCTGGTCGCCGTCACCACCATGCCGCTCCTGCGCGCCAAGGAGCTGACCGAGGTGATCGGCGCGGCCGAGGTGACGCACGCGCTGTGCGACGCGCGCCTGCTCGACGACCTCGAGGCCGCGCGCCCGGCCTGCCCGACCCTGCGCGAGGTCGTGCTCACCCACACCGACGCGCCCGCCGGCTTGAGCGCGCGCATGGCGCGCCAGAGCGCCGCGCCCTTCCCCAACGTCGCGACCGCGGCGGACGACGTGTGCATGATCGCCTTCACCTCGGGCACCACCGGCCGCCCCAAGGGCACGATGCACTTCCACCGCGACGTGCTGGCGACGTGCGACACCTTCCCGCCCGCGTCGTTCGCGCCCACGCCCGAGGACGTGTTCGTCGGCACGCCGCCGCTGGCGTTCACCTACGGCCTGGGCGGCGCGCTGCTGTTCCCGCTGCGCGCCGGCGCCGCGACCCTGCTGCTGGAGAAGCCCACCCCCGACTCGCTGCTCGCCGCGATCGAGGAATACGGCGCGACGGTCTGCTTCACCGCGCCGACCTCGTACCGCGCCATGACGCCGCTGGTCCGGCGCGAGGCGATCCGCACGCTGCGGGCCTGCGTGTCGGCCGGCGAGACGCTCCCGGTCGGCACCCGCACGGCCTGGGAGAACGCGACCGGCGTGCGCATCATCGACGGCATCGGCTCGACCGAGATGCTGCACATCTTCATCGCCGCGGCGGGCGACGCGATCCGCCCCGGCGCGACCGGCGTGCCCGTGCCCGGCTATACCGCCTGCGTGCTCGACGACGAAGGCAACCCGCTCCCGCCGGGCAGCGTCGGCCGCCTGGCGGTGAAGGGCCCCACCGGCTGCCGCTACCTGGCCGACCCGCGCCAGCGCGACTACGTGCAGCACGGCTGGAACGTCACCGGCGACGCCTACCTGATGGACGAGGACGGCTACTTCTGGTACCAGGCCCGCACCGACGACATGATCATCTCGTCCGGCTACAACATCGCCGGCCCCGAGGTCGAGGGCGCGCTGCTCGAGCACCCGCGCGTGCTCGAGTGCGCCGTCGTCGCCCACCCCGACGAGGACCGCGGCAACATCGTCAAGGCGTTCGTCGTGCTGCGCGAGAGCGGTACGAATGCGGGCAAAACGCGAACCGGCGGCGGTGCAACCGGAGATGCCGCAGCCGCCGATCCGACCACCGACCGGGCAGCCTTGACCGCCGAGCTGCAAGATTTCGTGAAGGCGCGGATCGCGCCGTACAAGTACCCGCGCGCGATCGAGTTCGTCGACGCGCTCCCGCGCACGCAGACCGGCAAGCTGCAGCGCTTCAAGCTGCGCGCCGAGGCGAGCGCGTGAAGCTGCTCCAGCCGCCGGACTGGCCGCGCCCGAAAGGCTACTCCGCGGGCGTGAGCGCCGCGGGCACGCTGGTCTTCGTCAGCGGCCAGATCGGCTGGGACGAGTGCGGCCGCTTCCCGAGCAGCGACATCGCGGGCCAGGTTCGGCAGGCGCTGCGCAACGTCGTCGCGGTCCTGGCCGAGGCGGGCGCCGAGCCCGCGCACGTCACGCGCCTGACCTGGTACGTCACCGACAAGCGCGAGTACCTCGCCGCGCAGCGCGAGATCGGCGCGGCCTACCGCGAGGTGATGGCCCGCCACTTCCCGGCCATGTCGGTCGTCGCGGTCGCCGCGCTGCTGGAGGACGAAGCGAAAGTCGAGATCGAGGCGACCGCGGTCGTGCCGGGCTGATGGCCAGAGTCTCGTTTCGCATCGTGTTCGGCGAGTCGGTCGCGCTCGGGCCCGGCAAGGTCGAGCTGCTGGAGCGCATCGCCGCGGAGGGCTCGATCTCGGCCGCCGGGCGCGAGATGAACATGTCCTACCGGCGCGCCTGGACGCTGGTCGACGAGCTCAACGCCACCTTCAGCCGGCCGCTGGTCGAGACGCAGCCGGGCGGCCGCAACGGCGGCGGGGCCGTGCTGACGCCGCTCGGGCACGCGGTGATCCGCGACTACCGCGCGCTCGAGGCGATCGTGCGCGAGCGGGGCGGCCGGCACGTCGCGGCGCTCGAGCGCGCCGCGCGCAAGCGCCCGCCGAAGCGCCGCTAACCCGCGCGGCCGCTCGGCTCCTGGGCGGTCGTGACCGCCCTCACGACGAGAGGAAAGGCCGTCCCGAGTTCGTATGCGCTATATCCGCTCGAACATAGCGAGCGGCTCGACCCGCAGAAAGGCCCACCGTGATCCAGACGCGCTCCCGTTGGCTTCGCACCGGCGCCGCGCTCGCCGCGGCCGCCGCGCTCCCGCGCCGCGCGCTCGCCCAGACGACGCCGCTGGACGTGGCCTACGCCGGCTCGATGACGTCGCTGATGGAGGGCCCGGTGAAGGCCGCCGCCGAGCGCCGCCTGGGCATCGCGTTCCAGGGCCGCGCGCAAGGCTCCAACGCGCTCGCCAACCTGATCGTCGCCGGCGGCCTGCGGCCCGACGTGTTCGTCTCGGTCACCGCGAGCCCGATCCGCACCGTGCTCGCGGCGGGCAAGGCCAAGACCGCCGTGCCGGTCGCGCGCACGTCGATAGTGATCGCGTACAGCCCGCGCAGTCCCATCGCGGGGCAGCTCGCCGCCGCGGGCAAGCGCGGCGCCGCACCCTGGTGGCGCGTGCTGGAGACGCCCGGGACGCGCTTCGGCCGCACCGATCCCGTCACCGACCCGCAAGGCCGCAACATCATCTTCGTGATGCAGCTCGCCGCCGCGTACTACGATCAGCCCGATCTGGCGCAGCGCATCCTCGGGCCGGACCAGAACCCGGCCCAGATCTTCGAGGAGCCGACCGTCGAGGCGCGCCTGCAGAGCGGCGAGCTCGACGCGGCCTCGGCCTACCGCCTGCAGCCCGCCGCGTTCGGCCTGCCCTACGTGACGCTGCCGGCGCAGATCGACCTGAGCGACGACCGCCGCCACGCCGACTACGAAAAAGCCGCGCTCGTGCTGAGCGGCAAGACCTATCGCCCCGAACCGCTGGTCTACTACGCCGCGATCCTCAACGACGCCGCGCACCCCCAGCAGGCAGCGGCCTTCGTCGCCTTCCTGGCCGGCCGGGAAGGCCAGGAGCTGTTCCGCCAGGCCAACTACGACCCGGTCGGCAACGCGGCCCCGCTGCGGGCCTGAACGCGCATGCGGCGGTCGGCGGCTCGGTGCTCGCCGACCGCGCCCCGACCGCCGATCGTCACGCTCAGCCTATTGCGAGCACGACTTTGCCGAACTGGTCGCCCTGGGCGACCTTCTCCGCCGCCTGCGCGACGTCGTCCAGGGCGTAGACCGCGTCGACCGCCGGCTTGAGCGAGCCGTCGAACTGCGCCAGCATCGCGGCGAAGTCGGCCGGCGAGCCCATCGACGAGCCCATCACGTCGAGCTGCTTCCAGAACAGCGAGAACATGCGGATCTTCGCGTCGCCGGTCGTGCCGCCGTAGGTCACCACGCGGGCGCCGTAGCGCGCGGCGTTGAGCGCCTTGGCAAAGGTCTCGCCGCCGACCGAGTCGACCACCAGGCTCGGGCCGCCGTCGAGCGCGCCGACCTCCTTCTCCCACTTCTCGCTGGTCTTGTAGTTGATCGCCACGTCCGCGCCCAGCGCCTTGGCGCGGGCCAGCTTCTCGTCGCTGGACGACGTCACGATCACCTTCGCGCCGATCTTCTTGGCGAACAGGAGCGCGAACGATTGCACGCCGCTGCCGATGCCCGGCAGCAGCACCACGTCGTCCTTGGCGCAGCCGCCGCGGGTGACCAGCGCGCGGTACGCGGTCACGCCGGCCAGCGGGATCGCCGCGGCCTCCTCGTCGCTGAGCGAGGCCGGCGCGGGGTGCACGTTCCCGGCCGGCACGGCGAGGTACTCCGCGAAGGTTCCCTGGTGGGGCATGCCGAGCACCTGCGCGTCCCGCCGCCAGATGCGCGGGTCGTCGCCCCAGCCCAGGGTCGGGTCGATCACGACCCGGGTCCCGACCGCCGGCCCCTGCGCGCCCGCGCCGTGCGCGGCGACCGTGCCGAGGCCGTCGGACCCCGGGATGCAGGGCAGCACGATCCCCGGGTAGAGCCCCTGCGAGATGAAGACGTCGCGCCGGTTGAAGGCGGCGCGCGCCATCTTGACCAGGATCTCGCCCGGCCCGGGCGCGGGGTCCTCGACCTGCTCGACGCGGAAGTTCTTCGGACCGGCCTCGCGGTCGATCTCGTGAAGGCGAACGGCTCTCATCCGCCCGCGCTTGGACCGCACGGCTGCGATTCCCCGCACAAGGGCGGCGAGCGAGCGCGGGGAAGTCCCGCGTCTCGGATCGGAGGACTCATGCACGACAGGCTCGGTCCGCCGCTGGCGAAGCGGCTCTCCCTGCTCGACGTGCGCGTCGAGGCGAATCGCTGCCTCAACTGTTATGACGCGCCGTGCGTTCGCGCGTGCCCGACCGGGATCGACGTGCCGCGCTTCATCGGGCGCATCGCCAGCGGCGACCTGCTGGGCAGCGCGCGCGCGATCATGGAGGCCAACCCGGTCGGCGCGAGCTGCGCCCGGGTCTGCCCGACCGATCAGCTCTGCGAGGGCGCCTGCGTCTACGCCGCCGACGCCAGCCCGATCCGCATCGGCGACCTGCAGCGCTACGCCACCGACTGGGCGATCGCGACCGGCCCGGCGCTGTTCGCGCCCGGCCCGCCCAGCGGCAAGCGGGTCGCGGTGGTCGGTTCCGGCCCGGCCGGGCTGTCGGCCGCGCGCGAGCTGGCCCGCCTGGGCCACGCGGTGACCGTGTTCGAGCGCGACCCCGAGCCGGGCGGACTGGACACGTACGGTATCGTTCCCTTCCGTCTGCCGGCCGAGATCGCGCTCTGGGAAGCGGAGCAAGTGCGCGCCCTGGGCGTCGAGATCCGCTGCGGCGTCACGGTCGGCGAGGCGGTCGCCGCGGATGCGCTGCTCGCGGAGTACGACGCGGTCGTGCTGGCCTGCGGGATGGGGCGCGTGCCGCGCCTGGGCATTCCGGGCGAGGACGCGGCGGGGGTATGGGACGCGCTGGACTTCATCCGCATCGCCAAGGGCGGTGCCGTGCCGGGCCCGCTGGGGACGCACGTCGCGATCGTCGGCGGCGGCAACACCGCGATCGACGCCGCGACCTGCGCCAAGCGCCTGGGCGCGCCGTCGGTGACGATGTACTACCGGCGCGGCGAGGCCCGCATGACCGCCTACGACTTCGAGATCGACTTCGCGCGCCTGGAGGGCGTCGAGTTCCGCGCCTACGCCCTCCCGCGCCGGGTGCTGGTGCGCGACGGCCGCGTCGCCGGGCTCGAGCTGGTCGCGACCGCGCCCGACGACAGCGCCGTGCCGCTGCCGGGCAGCGAGCACGCCGTGCCCGCGGACACGGTCGTGCTGGCGATCGGCCAGACCCGCCGCACGGCGCTGCTCGACGCGTTCGGCGTCGCGCACGAGAACGGCATCGCGCTGGTCGACGAGAGCATGCGCACCAGCAACCCGCGCGTGTGGGCCGCCGGCGACGCGACCTTCAAGCCGGGCGGGGTCGACGCGATGGTGGTCGAGGCCGCGCAGCGCGGCAAGGCCGCCGCCTACGGCATCGACCGCGCGCTGCTGGTGGAGGCGCGCTGATGGCCGATCTCAGCAGCGACCTGGCGGGGATTCGCAGCCCCAACCCGTTCTGGCTGGCTTCCGCGCCGCCGACGAACTCCGGCTACCAGGTGATGCGCGCGTTCGCTGCGGGCTGGGGCGGCGCGGTCTGGAAGACGCTCGCGCTCGAGCCGATCGTCAACGTCTCGGCCCGCTTCGGCGGCTTCGACCACGCCGGCAAACGGATGGTCGGGATGAACAACATCGAGCTCATCTCCGACCGCCCGCTGGCCGAGAACCTGCGCGAGATCGCGCAGTGCAAGGCGGCCTACCCCGACCGCGCGATCGTCGCCTCGCTGATGACCGACTGCACGCAGGCCCGCTGGCACGAGCTGGTGCGCGCGGTGCAGGCCGTGCCGGTCGACGGCTTCGAGCTCAACTTCGGCTGCCCGCACGGCATGTCCGAGCGCGGGATGGGCTCGGCCGTCGGCCAGGACCCGGAGCTGGTCGAGCGCGTCACCCGCTGGGTCAAAGAGGTCGCCGAGGTGCCGGTGATCGTCAAGCTCACCCCCAACATCACCGACGTGCGCTACACCGCGCGCGCCGCGGCGCGGGGCGGGGCCGACGCGATCAGCCTGATCAACACGATCAACAGCCTGATCGGGGTCGACATCGACACCTGGCTGCCCAAGCCGCACGTCGACGGCCAGGCCGCGCACGGCGGCTACTGCGGCCCGGCGGTCAAGCCGATCGCGCTCAACATGGTCGGCGCCTGCGCGCACGACCGCGACGTGCGCATCCCGATCTCGGGGATCGGCGGGATCGGCGACTGGCGCGACGCGGTCGAGTTCATGCTGATGGGCTCGACCAACGTCCAGGTCTGCACCGCGGTGATGCACCACGGCTTCCGCATCGTCGCCGACATGGTCGAAGGGCTGTCGAACTACCTCGACGCGCGGGGAATCGGGTCGGTGCGCGAGCTGGTCGGCGCGAGCGTGGAGCGCTTCGTCGACTGGAACGACCTCAACCTCGACTACGCGGTGGTGGCGCGGATCGACCCCGGCCTGTGCATCAACTGCAACAAGTGCTACATCGCCTGCGAGGACGCGGCGCACCAGTGCATCGACCGGCCCGCCGACCCGCGGGCGAAGCCGGTGGTCGACGAGGAGCACTGCGTCGGCTGCAACCTGTGCAGCATGGTCTGCCCGGTCGAAGAGTGCATCACCATGGTCCGGGTCGATCCCGGCACCGCCAAACACACCTGGAGAGAACGGCTATCGGTACCATCGTAAGGGGCGGCACGGTCGTCACCGCCACCGACTTCTTCCCCGCCGACGTGCTGATCGAGCACGGCGTAATCGCCGAGATCGCGCGCAGCATCCCCGACGTCGGCCACGAGACCGTCGACGCCTCGGGCGCGTACGTCTTCCCGGGCTTCATCGACCCGCACACCCACCTGGACATGCCGTTCGGCGGCACGACGACGATCGACGACTTCGCCAGCGGCACGGTCGCCGCGGCGCTGGGCGGCACGACCACCATCGTCGACTTCGCGCTGCACCAGAAGGGCGACACGCTGGCCAACGCGGTCAAGACCTGGCACGGCAAGGCCGACGGCAAGGCCGCGATCGACTACGCCTTCCACCTCACCGTCGCCGACGGGCGGCCCGAGACGATCGAGGAGATCCCGCGCATGATCGAGCGCGAGGGGGTCAACTCGTTCAAGGTCTTCATGGCCTACAAGCACGT
>JASLGJ010000183.1 GCA_030150085.1 Candidatus Elarobacter sp.
GCGTGCTTGGTCGAGCGGAACCAGTCCAGCAGCGCCGAGCGCGGGAGATCGCCCTGCACTTTCACCGGGAAGGCCAGGCGCTCGCGCAAGAGGCCGTGCACCTCGCGCATGCGGGCGTACGAGGTGAACAGCACGAACGCGCGGCCGCCGCTGCGGTCGAGGATCTCCTCGACCAGCGGGGCGGCGCGGCGGGCGAAGTCCACGCTCTTGGGGTTGAGCTGGGGCGGGGCGACGTAGAGACGGGCCTGGCGGGCGTAGTCGAACGGCGACGGCGCGACCAGCTCTTGCGCGTCGTCGATGCCCAGCGACTCGCGCAAAAAGGCGAACGAGCCGCCGGTCGAGATGGTGGCGCTGGTGAGCACCACGCTGCGGGTGCGGGCGAACAGTGCGGCGCGCAGGAAGTCGCCGATCTGGAACGGCGCGGCGTTGATCTCGTAGCGCGCGTCGCCCTCGCCGCGCTCGACCCAGGCCACGGCGTCGATCTCGTCGGCCGGGACGGCGCCGTTGGTGGCCTGCTGGGCGGCGCTCTCGATCCGGTCGACGGTCGCGATGTGGGCCGAGATCGCGCGCACGGCCAGGTCGCGGCGGCGCTCGGCTTCGGCCTCGTTGTCGGTCCGCTGGCGCAGCGCGCTCTGCCAGTTCGCCTGGACCCAGTTCTCCAGGTGGTAGAAGCTCTCGCGCAGGCCGGGCAGCACGTCGAACAGGCCGTCGTTGGCGGCCACGGGGTACTTGTCGCCCGGCACGCGCGCGAGCGTCTGCTGCAGGCGGCGCATGCCCTCGTCGAGCGCGGCGTCGTGCGCGGCCGGCACGCTGTAGGTGCGGTGCAGCTTGCGCATCATGCGCCCGACCGAGACCGGCGAGAGCGTCGCGGTCAGCGCGGCGGTGGCGTACTTCTCCGCTTGGTGCGCTTCGTCGAGGATCACGAAGTCGTAGGCCGGGAGGAGCGCGCCGCCGCTGACCAGGTCGAGGAAGAACAGGGCGTGGTTGACGACCACGATGTCGGCGAAGCGCGCGGCGTCGCGGCGGCGAAAGAAATGGCAGTCGGCGAAGCGGCCGCAGTACTCGCCCACGCAGTCGTCGGCGTCGGCGTCGAGGGTCTCCCAGTCGGCGCCGCTGGGGGTGAAGTCGAGCTCGGCGCGGTCGCCGGTCTCGGTGCGCTCGGCCCACTGCCATAGGCGCTCGAGCGCCAGCGACGGCGCGACCAGGCGCGCGCCGCTCTCCTTCTCGAACTTGGCCTTGCAGAGGTAGTGGTTGCGGCCTTTGAGCAGCTCGACGCGCGCGCTGACGCCCAGCGCCTGCGTGACCAGCGGGATGTCCTTGCGCACGAGCTGTTCCTGCAGCGCGATCGTGCCGGTGGAGATCACGACGCGCGCGCCGGCGCGCAGCGCGGGGACCAGGTAGGCCAGCGACTTGCCGACGCCCGTGCCGGCCTCCACGATGGTGTGGATGTTCTCCAGGAAGCCGCGCTCGATCAGGCGCGCCATGCGGACTTGACCTTCGCGCGCCTCGAAGCCGGGCAGCGCGCGCGCGATCGGGCCGTCGGTCGCGAACGCTTCGTCGACCAGCTTCACTCGCGCGGGTCTCGCGTCTCCAGCGGCGCGGCCGGCTCGTCGTCCTCGTGCGGCGCGGCGTGCGGGGGGTGCTCGATCGTCACCACGCCGGGCTCCGGTTCGCTCAAGTCGGTTGCGTGGGGCCTCATGGCGTTCGCATACGCCGTGCCGGGACCGGCGGCGGAGTTGCCGTACGGTGCCGTAGGGTCGGCGACACTGGATTCGCCGCCCGGCGCGTAGGCGTAGGCGTACGCGCGCTCGCGGTGCTGCGAGGGAAGCATGAAGAGCACCAGGCCGGCCAAAAAGCCGGTGATCAGGCCGCCGATGTGGCCGGCGGCGGAGATGCCGGGCACGGCGAACGTGAAGACGAGGTTGATCGCGACGACCGGCACGACTTGGCCGATCAGCGCGCGGCCGCGCTTGCCCAGCCGCAAGCCGACCGCGACGAGCGCGCCGAACAGGCCGAAGATCGCGCCGCTCGCGCCCAGCGTGGGCTGGTCGTAGTTGAACCACAGCACCGCCGCGCCCGCGCCGAGCAGCGCGATCGCGTAGAGCAGCGCGAAACGGACCCGGCCGAAGAGCGTTTCGACCAGATTGCCCACTTGGTAGAGCGCGAACATGTTGAAGGCGATGTGCGGGATCGAGCCGTGCAGGAACGCGCCGGTCACGACGCGCCACCACTCGCCGCCCTGCACCGCGTAGGGGCCGTACAGGATCCAGCGGCGCACGAGGCTGCCCTGGGTGTCGCCGCCGGTGGCGAGCTCGGCGAGGTAGACGGCGACGTTGAGCGCGACGAGGAGGTTGGTGAGGGTCACGCGGAGCGCGCGGAGCTCGCGGTGGGCACGATCGCGATCGAGCGCGCCAGCTCCAGCGAGATCGCGTGCCGGCCGCTGGGGCCCTGCACCGTGACCGGCCCGCCCAGCGGCCCGCGCTCGACGACTTCGACCGCCGCGCCGGGGCGCAGCCCGATCCGGGCGAGGTAGCGCAGCGTCTCGGGAATGTCCTCGCCGACCTCGACCACGCGCACGCTGGCGCCCACGGGCGCCTCGGCCAGGCGCGCCGCGACGCGCGGCGGGGTGGTCAGGTCGGCCGAGGGGATGGGCAGCCCGTGCGGGCAGAATTTCGGGTCGCCCAGGACCGCCACGAGCCGCTCCTCGACCCGCTCGGAGATGGCGTGCTCGAGCCGGCAGGCCTCCTCGTGGACCT
>JASLGJ010000270.1 GCA_030150085.1 Candidatus Elarobacter sp.
AGCTCGCCCCACCCGGGCGGGCGCGGCCCGGTCGACCCGCCCCCGGTCCGCAGGCTGGCCGCCCCGTCCTTGGTCCACCGGCTGGCCGGCACGTCCCCGGCCCGGCGACCCCAGCGCGCCGGCTGCATCCGGTCCGCCGCCAGGACGAGCGCCAGCCAGAAGGGGTCGTTGTGGCCCTCCGCCGCGCTCCACAGCACCACCGGGTGGAGCGCCAGCAGCACGGCCAGACCAGGCCGGGTCCGCCCGGCCAGCGCGATGCAGGCCAGCAGCGCCAGCGCGGCCAGGGCGCGCAGGGCGAAGATCACCGTTCCCGGCCCCCGGCCGCCTAGCGCCGCGACCAGGGCCGCACACGGCACGGTGAAGAGCGGGCCGTAGACGTCGCGCGGGAGCGAGCCGTCCCAGGCTTGCAGCACGGCGGCCAGCAGCGGGTCGCGGAAAGGCGCGACGTCGGCCGCGCGCCAGGCGTGCGACCAGGGGTCGGCGCCGTGGACCAGCAGCGCGCCGTAGCCCGCGTACGCCCAAACGTCGGCCGAGAGCCACACCGGCGCGGCCAGCGCGCAGGCCAGCAGCAGCGCCGCGACCGGCAGCAGGGCCCCGAGCGGCGGACGAGCGAGCACCTCCGAGGGCTTCGCGACGGCCCCGCACGAATCCGACGGCCGATGGACGACGGCTGGCTGCGGCGGGCTCTGGAGACCAAGCGGGACGGGGACGCCCTGGACGCCGCGACCTGGCACCGCATCATCGCGGGCTACGCCGCGCCCGAGCCGACCGTCGATGAAGCCTCGGTGGCCGCGCTGGCGATGGCCTGCACCATCCGCGGCATGACCGACGGCGAGACCGCCGCCCTCACCGAAGCCATGATCGAGTCCGGCGACGTGCTGAGCTTCGGCGACCGGGTCGTGGTGGACAAGCACTCCTCGGGCGGCGTCGGAGATACCGTGTCGCTGATCGTGGTGCCGCTGGTCGCCGCGTGCGGGGTGCCGGTGGCCAAGCTCTCGGGCCGGGCGCTGGGCCACACCGGCGGCACGCTCGACAAGCTCGAGGCGATCCCGGGCGTGCGGACCGACCTCACCCCGGCCGAGTTCGCGGCCCAGCTCGACCGCATCGGCTGCGCGATCGCGGCCCAGTCCGAGCGCCTGGTCCCGGCCGACAAGAAGCTCTACGCGCTGCGCGACCGGACCGGCAGCGTGCCCTCGGTCGGGCTGATCGCGGCCTCGATCGTCTCCAAGAAGATCGCCGGCGGGGCGGGCGCGATCGTGTTCGACGTCAAGGCCGGGCGGGGCGCGTTCATGCGCACCGTCGCCGAGGCGACCGAGCTGGCCCGGCTGCTGGTTCGCCTCGCGGCGAGCTTCGGGCGGCGCGCCAGCGCGCTGGTGAGCGACATGGAGGAGCCGCTGGGGGCGGCGGTCGGGAGCGGGATCGAGGCGGTCGAGGCGCGCGACTTCCTGCGCGGCGACGCCGCCGACGCGCGCCTGCGCGAGGCCGTCCTGGCGGTGGCCCAGGAGATGCTGCGGGTCGGCGGCGTGCCGGAGGACGAGATCGTGCCGCGCGCCCTGGGAGCGCTGGAATCCGGCGCGGCCTACGAGCGTTTCGTCGACATGATCGTCGCCCAAGGCGGCACCCGGGCCGCGCTCGACGGGATTGCCGCCCACCCGCGCCGGACCAGCGCGGCCGCCCCGCAGGACGGTTACGTGAGCGCGATCGACGCGGTCGCGATCGGCGAGGCGGCGCGCGCGCTGACCGCGAGCGACGGCCCGTTCGCGGGGATTCGGATCGTGGCCCGGGTCGGCACGCCGGTCCGCGCGGGCGAGGTGCTGGCCGAGCTCGCCGGCCCGTCGCTCGCCCCCGAGGCGGTCGTGCGGGCCTTCCAAATCGGCCCGGCCCCGCCGCCGCCGCGCCCGCTGGTCGACGCGATCGTGCGGGATGCGGACCTTGCCGCGACGGCGAAGGCGCCCGCGTGAACGGTCGCGCGCAGGGACGGGTCGTCGTCACCGGCGCCGCCGGCTTGATCGGCAGCGCGCTGGTGCGCCAGCTCAACCTCGAGGGCGTCGAGGACGTGGTCGCGGTCGACCGCCTGGGCACGAGCGAGAAGTGGCGCCACCTCGTCCCGCTGCGCTTCGCCGACTACCTCGACGCGGACGAGTTCTACGCCGCGCTCGCCGCGCGCCCCGGCGCGTTCGGCGAGGTCGCGACGGTGTTCCACCTGGGCGCGTGCTCGTCGACGACCGAGCGCGACGCCTCGTACCTGATCCAGAACAACGTGCGGCGCTCGCAGGAGGTCGCGCGCTGGGCCTTCGCGCGCGGCGCGCGCTTCGTCTACGCCTCGTCGGCGGCGACCTACGGCGCGCGCGAGTCCGATCTGCGCGAGGACCTCGACCCGCACGCGCTGCGCCCGCTCAACATGTACGGCTACTCCAAGCACCTGTTCGACCAGTGGCTGCGCCGCGAGGACCTGCTCGAGCGCGCGGTGGGCTTGAAGTACTTCAACGTCTACGGCCCCAACGAGGACCACAAGGGCGCGATGCGCAGCGTCGTCGCCAAGGCCTACGAGCAGATCCGCGCCCGCGGCACGATCGAGCTGTTCCGCAGCTACCGGCCCGAAGTGGCCGACGGCGAGCAGTCGCGCGACTTCCTCTACGTCAAGGACGCCGCCGCGATCACGAGCTACCTGGCGCGCACGCCGAGCGCGGGCGGGCTGTTCAACGTCGGGGCGGGGACCGACCGGACCTGGAACGACCTGGCCGCCGCGGTCTTCGCCGCGCTCGACCTGCCGGCGCGCATCGAGTACGTCGACATGCCCGAGGAGCTGCGCGGCAAGTACCAGTACCGCACCGTCGCCGACGTCGCGAAGCTGCGCGCGGCGGGCTGGGCGCAACCCGCGACGGCCCTGGAGCGCGCGGTCGACGACTACGTGCGCAACTACTTGGTGAGCGGCGCGTCCTTGGGCGCGGAGACCGGCACCAGCGAGCGCGGCGTGCGCTCCACGCTGCTGAGCAGGTAGAGCGGCCGGCCCTTGATCTCGTCGTAGATCCGGCCCAGGTACTCGCCCAGGATGCCGATCCCGATCAGCTGGACGCCGCCGAGGAACAGGATCGCGAAGATCAGCGAGGTGTAGCCGGGCAGGTTGTAGCCGGTGAAGACCTTGATCAGGATCTCCGCGATCGCGACGACGAACGCGATCGCCGAGACGATGAAGCCGAAGTACGAGGCGAAGCGCAGCGGCACGTCGCTGAACGAGGTGATGCCGTCGATCGCGAAGCGCAGCATCTTCGAGAA
>JASLGJ010000274.1 GCA_030150085.1 Candidatus Elarobacter sp.
TTGCGCAGCACCACGCCGAAGGCCCGCCCGAAGTCCGGCGCGCGCCCGGCCCAGGCGTCCTCGGCCGCGACCACGGTCAGCGCGTTGGCCACGAACGCGAGCAGCAGCAGCAGCGGCAGGACCAGCAGCAGCGAGAGCGATCCCGCCCCGACCAGCGCCCCGAGCGCGCTGCCCGCGCCGCCGTTGGCGATCAGCACCGCGGCCCCGGTCAGCCCGGCGATCAGCGAGAAGATCACGAACACGGCGAAGACGGTGAACAGCAGCGACGCCACGGCGGGCGGGACGGCCAGCACCCAGTGGCGCTGCAGCAGCTCGAACGCGCGCTGCAGCTCGGCGCCGATGTCGGTGCGCGTGCGGACGACCATGAGAGCCTCCTCCGGCCGGGTGGCCTGCTCGGCGAGGATACCGCGCGGTTGGGGCGGAGTTACGCCCGCCGCCCGGCCGCTTCGGCCTCGCGCACGATGCGCTTGGCCATGTTGCCGAAGATGAATTCGTGGAACGGCAGCACGCCGTACCAGTAGAGGAAGCCGAAGGCGCCGCGCGGGTCGAAGAACGCGGTCTGGCGCAGACACGCTCCGCCGCCCGGCCGGGGGATCGCCTCGAACTCCAGCCAGGCGTAACCCGGCAGCTTCATCTCGGCTCGCAGGCGGAGCACCTCGGGCGGGCGATACGCTTCGACCCGCCAAAAGTCCACCGCGTCGCCGACCCGCAGGCTGTCCGGCGACCGGCGCCCGCGCCTCGTGCCGATGCCGCCGACCAGCCGGTCCATCACGCCGCGCAGCTCCCACAGCCAGTCGGCGTAGAGCCAGCCCTTCGCCCCGCCCAAGCTGCTGAACACCGCGCAGACGTCGCGCGGGGACGCGCTGGTGGTCTGCTCGCGCCGGTCGATCAGCATGCCCTGCTCGCTGCCGGAGAACTCGCCCGGCAGCGTCTTGACGTCGAAGGCGTCGAACCAGGTCGTGGCCGGCCCGGTCGACGCGTTGCGGTCGAGCGCGCGCCGGACCGCTTCATCGTACCCGATCGGCACGATCCGCGGAAAGAGCGCCGCCGCCGCGCCGTCGCGCACGACCACCTCGTTGAACAGGCCTTCAACCAGCGGCTGGGCGATCGAGGCCGGAATCGGCGTCACCAGGTGGATCCAGCGCGACGACAGGCGCGGGCTGAAATAGGGCACGATCACGATCCGGCGCTTGAGCCCGCGAACCGCGGCGTAGCGCAGCATCATTTCCTGGTACTGCATGACGTCGGCCCCGCCGATCTCGACGATCCGCCCCGCGCTCGCCGGCTGGTCCAGCGCCGCGACGAGATACGCGACGACGTCGCGCACGCCGATCGGCTGGCAGCGCGTGCGCACCCACTTGGGCGCGATCATCAGCGGCAGCCGCTCGGTGAGATAGCGCATCATCTCGAACGACACGCTGCCCGAGCCGACGATGATCGCGGCCCGGAACTCGGTCACCGGGACACCGCCCGCGCGCAACTCGCGCCCGACCTCGTGGCGGCTGCGCAGGTGCGGCGAAAGGGTGCGCCGCCCGTCGTCGCCGAGCCCGCCGAGATAGACGATGCGCCTCACCCCGGCCTGCGCGGCGACCGTGCCGAACAGGCGCGCCCCCTCGCGGTCGCGGCGGGTGAAGTCGCGCCGGTCGTCGGACATCGAGTGGATCAGATAGTAGGCGACATCGCAGCCGGCCAGCGCCGCGCGCAGCGAGGCGCCATCGAAGACGTCGCCCTGGGCGACCTCGGCACCCGCGAACCGGTCCGCGATGCGTTCCGGATCGCGCACGAAACAGCGCACGGTGTGGCCCGCCGCCAGCAGGGCGGGCACCAAGCGGCCGCCGATGTAGCCGGTCGCGCCCGTGACCAGGATCCGCATCAGCGCATGGTACTCCTTCCGAATCGTACGCTCTCTTCAGAGTCCTCCCGGTGAAGCGCGGTTCCCGCCGGCCCGAAGCCGGCGCTCACTCCAGGCGCGACTCGGCCAGGTCGATGTCCCACTCCAGCGCGCGGTACGCCTGGTCGGAGATCTCGCCGCTGCGGCGCAGCGCGCTCAGCGCGCGCCGTTCGGCGGCGTAGCTCTCGCGCCGCAGCCGCCGCTCGACCTCGTGCTCTCGCTCGTCGCTGCCGGCCCTGGTGCCGTCGAGGTGCGCGCCGTAGTGGGTCGCGCGCTGCTCGTAGTCGGCGTGGATGCGCCCCGCGACTTCCCATTCCACCGTCGTCGCGAAGCTGGATTCGAGCGAGCGCAGGTGTGCGCGGGCGGCGTCGGCGGTGCGCACCTTCGCCAGCGCGACGAAGCGCGCGCCGTCGTCGTCCTCGAGCTCGCGGATGCCGAAGCGGCGGATCAGCACCGGCAGCAGCAGCCCTTCGCCGACCAGCGTCACCAGGATCACCACGAAGGTGACGAACAGGATCAGGTCGCGCCCGGGGAACGGCGCGCCGCTCGCGGTGCGCTCCGGCAGGGCCAGCGCGGCGGCGAGCGAGACGATGCCGCGCATGCCGGCCAGGCTCAGCACGACCGTCCAGCTGCGGGGCGGGTCGGGCCCCTCGCGCTCGCGCACGCCCGGGAACAGCCGCCGCCGCCCGTACGAGACGGGGAACACCCAGGCGAAGCGCACCGCGACCACCACCAGCGCGATCGCCAGGCCCCAGCCGATATAGGTCGCCAGAGGCCGGTCGTGCAGCCCGCCCACGATCCCGCGCAGCTGCAGCCCGATCAGCACGAACGCCGCCCCGTTGAAGACGAAGAACAGCAGGTTCCACACCGCGGCCGTGGCGATGCGCGCGTCGGCGTCGAAGATCCGCCCCGACTTGCGGCTCAGGTAGATGCCGCCGCTCAGCGCGGCGAGCACGCCCGAGGCGCCCAGCGCGTCGGCCGGCACGTAGAGCGCGAACGGCGTGACCAGCGACATCGCGACCGCGATCGTCTCGTCCGAGAGCCCCGACGCGCGGACGGCGGCCATGACCTTCGCGATCAGCCACGCGATGGCCAGGCCGAGCGCGACCCCGCCGACGGCGACGTAGACGAACTGCGCGGTCGCGGCGAGGAGCGAGAACGCGCCGGTCGCGACCGCGATGACGGCGAACTTGTAGATCACCAGGCCGCTGGCGTCGTTGATCAGGCTCTCGCCGCCGATGATCGTCGCCAGCCGGCGCGGCAAGCCCACTTCCTCGGCGATGGCGTCGGTGGCGACGGCGTCGGTCGGCGAGAGGATCGCGCCCAGCACGAAGCCCAGCGCCAGGTCGAGCCCCATCAGCCAGTGCGCGGCGAAGGCGACCACCGTCGCGGTGAAGACCACCAAGCCGATCGCGAGCGAGAAGATCGGCTGCGCGAAGCGCTTGAAGGCGCGGTAGTCGGTCGTCCAGCCGTCGCCGAAGATCAGCGCCGGCAGGAACAGCAGGAAGACCGTCTCGGGCGCCAGCTTGACGGTCGGCACGCCGGGGATCAGCGCCAGGAGCAGGCCGCCGATCACGAACACGATCGGGTAGGGCACGCGCAGCTTCTTGGCCGCCAGCGCGAGCGCGACGAGCGCTGCCAGCAGGGCGGTCAGAAAGACGCCGGTCACGAGGCGCGCACCACGCGCGATGCTTCCCCCACCGCCTGCCCGTTCCCACCCCCACGAAAGGACCGCCTCCGATGAATCCCGAGCAGCAGACACCGGGCCAGCGCTGGGACGCCGAGCGCTACGCGGCCAACGCGCGGTTCGTCGCCGACTTGGGCGCGCCGGTGCTCGACTTGCTGGGGCCGCGGCCGGGCGAGGACGTGCTGGACCTGGGCTGCGGCGACGGGGCGCTGACCCGCGCGATCGCGGCGG
>JASLGJ010000305.1 GCA_030150085.1 Candidatus Elarobacter sp.
ATCTCGAACGCCAGGAGCTGGCGGTCGAGCCGGTTGGCCAGCTCCTCGTAGGCCGTCACGCCGCCCCCGACCGGGTGCACGAACACCATCGGCGCGCGCGGGTCGCCGTGCCCGAGCACGACCGCCGGCGCGGCCGCGCGCTGGCCCGGCGCGATCAGCGCGCCCGCGATCTCGGTCACCGTGCGCAGCTCGCGCAGCGCCGCCAGCGACAGCTCGCGCTCGAACGAGCGCTTGATCTCGCCCACCACCTGCAGCGCGACGAGCGAGTCCAGCCCGAGGTCGACCAGGTCGGTGTCGGCGTCGACCGAGCTCACCCCGACCGCCTGCGCGACGATCGCCGCGACGCGCTGCTCGACCGTGCCGTCGCGGCGCGGCGGCTTGGCACCGTTCGCGCCCACAGCGGGTGCGGCTCCGTTGGCCGCCGCCGCGGCGAAGCGCGGGCCGGGCGCTTCGCTCGGCGCGGGCGGCGTCTCGCCGGCCTCGGGCGGGCGGGCGATCCAGTACGAGCCGCCCGCGAAGGGATAGGTCGGGAGCGGAACCAGCCGCTCCGCGCCCGAGCGCAGCGCGGTCCAGTCGACCGGCACGCCCGCAACGTGCAGCTCGGCCAGCGTTCGCAGCGCGCGCTCGCGCTCGGGTGCGCCCGCGGTCCCGGCGGATGCGGCCCAGAAGGCGCGCTGCGCCCCCGCGGCCGCTTCGAGCTGCGCGGCGTCGCGCGACTTCTTCTTCGCCTTGCCGGCGACGATGCCGGGCGGCGCGTCGCCGGCCAGGTGCGCGCTCAGCTGCGCGGCCAGCTCGTCGACCGTGTCGCACACCAGCGCCAGGCGGTGAGGGTGATGGGTCCGGCCGGTGGCGAGCGTGTACGCCAGGTCGGCCGGCTCGACCCGAACCGCGCGCAGGTGGCGCAGCTGCCGCTCGAGCAGCGCGCGCAGCGTGTGCTCCGCGCGGGCCGAGTAGACGAACGCGAACGGCCCGGGCGCGGGCTCGCTCGGCAGCGGCGCGTCGTCCTCGCGCAGCACGACGTGGGCGTTGGTGCCGCCCATGCCGAACGCGCTCACCCCGGCGTAGCGGCTGCGCCCGCCGGCCGGCCAGCCGGCCTGCTCGCGCACCAGGCGCAGGCCGGTGCGGTCCTCGCCGATCTCCGGGTTGGGCGTGCCGAGGTCGCGCACGGCCGGAATCTCGCCGTGCTGCAGGGCCAGCACGACCTTGATGATCGAGGCCAGCCCCGAGGCCGCCTCGGGGTGACCCATGTTGCCCTTGAGCGAGCTGACCAAGCACGGCGCCGCCTCGGCACCGTCGCGCTCGAGCGCGCGCGCCAGGGCGCCGAACTCGATCGCGTCGCCGAACTTGCTCCCGACGCCGTGCGCTTCGACGTAGCCGACGTCGGACGGGTCGATCCCGGCGTTGCGCAGCGCGGCCCGGATCACCGCCTCTTGCGCCGGGCCGTTGACCGAGATCAGGCCGTTGCCGGCGCCGTTCTGGTTGATCGCGCTGCCGCAGAGCTGGGCCAGCACGGGGTTGCGCGCCGCGCGCGCGTCGGAGAGCCGGCGCAGCACCAGCACGCCGCAGAACTCGCCCCGCACGTAGCCGCTGGCGCGCTCGTCGAACGGCCGGCAGTGGCCGTCGACCGACATCAGGCCGGCGCGCGAGAACGAGATGTTGACCTCGGGCGAGAGCACCAGGTTCACCCCGCCCACGATCGCCAGGTCGATCTCGCCCGAGCGCAGGCCCTGCACCGCCAGGTTCGCGGCGACCAGCGACGAGGCGCAGGCCGCGTCGATCGCCATGCTCGGGCCGCGCAGGTCGAGCCAGTACGAGATGCGGTTGGCGGCGATGCACTGCGTGGTGCCGATCGCCATGTAGGGATCGATGCCGGGCCGGTTGCCCGCCATCAGCCGGTTGTAGTCGTAGTTGCTGACCCCGACGTAGACCCCGGCCGCGCTGCCCTTGAGCGCGGCCGGCGCGATGCCGGCCCGTTCCAGGGCCTCGGCGGCGACCTCCAGCAGCAGCCGGTGCTGGGGGTCGATCGCCGGCGCCTCGCGCTGGGTGATCCCGAAGTACTCGGGATCGAACTCGTCGACCGCCTCGATGAACGAACCGTAGCGCACGCCGGGCGCGGAGGGGACGCCCTCCAGCATCCGCTCCAGGCCCGGCGCGTCCCAGCGCCAGGCCGGGACCTCGCGCACCACGTCCGCGCCGTCGCACAGCAGGCCCCAGTACTCGTCGAGCGTCGACGCTTGGGGAGCGCGCAGCGCCATGCCGACGATGGCGACCGGTTCGTTCATGAGCACACCTCGACTCGTGGGATCGTGGCGCTTAGGTCAACTGGGCGCGGTCGAGCCGGCGCAGCGTGATCCGGTAGAGCACGAACGCGCCCAGCTCGAAGGAGTACGAGAACGTGCGCAGGTAGCGCTCGTAGCGCTTGACGACCTCCTCGCCGACCATCGCGACGGCTTCGTCGCGCTTGGCGCGCAGGTTGTCGAACCACTCGCGCATGCTGCGGGCGTACATCTGGTTGTGGTTGTGGACGAGGTCGATCTGGAAGATGCCCTCGGCCGCCAGCGCGATGTCCGCCAGGCGCGGCAGGTCGGACTCGGGGAAGATCTCCTCGGCGATGAAGAGGTCGTTGTGCTTGCGGTCGCGCGGCATCTCGCCGTAGGCCATGGTCTGCAGCGAGATCTTGCCGCCCGGCTTCAAGAACGTGTGGCAGGTGCGGAAGAAGTGCCGGTAGCCTTCGATCTTCTCCTCGGGCGTCTGCTCGAGGTCGGCGAAGTGCTCGAACGCGCCGACCGAGACGATCGCGTCGTACGGAGCGTCGGGCTTGTGCTCTTGCCACGGCTCCAGGCGCACTTCCACTTCGGGCCGGGCGGTGGCGCGGACGTAGTCGAGCTGTTCCTGGCTGAGCGTCAGCCCGACCGCTTCGCGCACGCCGTGCGCGCTGACCATGCGGTTGAGCAGCGCGCCCCAGCCGCAGCCGATGTCGAGCACGCGGGCCTTGCCGGCCGCGCCCGACTCGCGGATGTGGTAGTCGAGCTTGCGCACCTGGGCCGTCTCGAGGTCGTCGCCCTCTTCGTAGAGCGCGCAGGAGTAGAGCAGGCGCGGGTCCAGCCAGAGCCGGTAGAATTCGTTGCCGACGTCGTAGTGGTGCTGGATCGCCTCGGCCGACGCGCCCGCGGCGATCGCTTCGGTGCCGCTGCTCATCTCACGACCCGCCCGCGGCCAAGTGCGCCGCCATCGCGTCGATCGAGGTGTAGTTGTAGGGCAGCGTGGGCGAGAGGCGGCGGCCCAGGTGGTCCTCCAGGTCGCCGGTGAGGGCGATCGCGACGGCCGAGTCCAGGCCGTAGCGGTCGAACGTCACGTCGGTGTCGATGTCGTCCGCGGGCGTGTTCGTCTTCTTCGCGATGTACGCGACCAGCCAGTCGCGGATGGCGTCCTCGGTCTGGGGCTGCGCGATCGTCGCCTTCGAGTCGGGCATGGCTAGGTCTCCTCGTAGAAGTGGGGAGTGGTGTTCGCGCGCTTCTTGGCGGCGATGACGTCGGGGGAAGGGACTTTCACGTCCCAGGCGAGCCGCGCCGCGCGCAGCCCCTTGATCAGCCACGCGCCGGGGTCGAGCTGGCCCCGCTCGAAGCCGGCCACGGCCGAGCCCGGGAACGCGTGGTGGTTGTTGTGCCAGCCCTGGCCGAGCGTGGGCAGCACGAGCCACAGGTTGTTGCGGCTCTGGTCGAAGCGGTCGGGGAACGCGCGCTTGCCCCACAGGTGGGCGACGGAGTTGAGG
>JASLGJ010000329.1 GCA_030150085.1 Candidatus Elarobacter sp.
GCCGGCGATCACGTTCACCTCTTCCGACCCCGGTACGATCTCCAACGGCGTGGCATCGGCGGACGACCCCAACCGCTTCACGGTCACGCCGCTGAGTTACGCTCCGAATTCGCAGGCGGTCTTCACCGTGACCGCGACGCCGTCGGCGGCCACCGGAACGAACTCGGGCACCGGAGCTTACAGCGTCGGAGTCCCGGTCCGCCTCGCGCCGCCGAGCTGAGCGCTCGCCCGGAACGGTGAGAGCATCCGGTCCGGTCAGCGCAGGGCGGGCTCGGCCCGGCGCGCCAAGTTCAGGCGCGATGGAGATCCGCATCCGGCCCGCCGTGCCGGCCGACGTTCCCGCACTGCGGGCCCTGATCCAGGTCTCGGTGCGGGTGTTGCACGCGCCCGACTACACCCCCGCCCAGATCGAGGGCGCGCTGGCCTCGGTCTACGACGTCGACAGCCAGCTGATCGCGGACGGCACGTACTTCGTGGCCGAGGAGGGCGAGCCGCCCCGGATCGTGGCCTGCGGCGGCTGGAGCAAGCACGCCACCCTGTACGGCGGGGACAACTTCGCCGGGCGCGCGGACGACCTGCTCGACCCGGCTCGCGACGCGGCCAAGATCCGGGCCTTCTTCGTCCACCCCGAGCAGGCCCGGCGGGGCATCGGCAGCCTGGTGCTGGCGGCCTGCGAGCGAGGCGCGACCGCAGCCGGCTTCACCCGCCTGGAAATGGGCGCGACGCTGACCGGGGTGCCGTTCTACGAGCGCCACGGCTACGCCGCGCTGGAGCGGGCCGACACCCTGATGCCCAACGGCGAGACGCTGCCCATCGTGCGCATGGCCAAGCGCGTGTAGCGGCGAAGCGCATCGAAATATGTCGATCATCGAGACGCGGGAGCTCCGCAAGGTCTTCCGCTCGCTGGTGCGGCAGCCCGGGGTGGCCGGGACGCTGCGCACCCTGTTCTCCCGCGCGTACGAGGACAAGGTGGCCGTCGAGGGCATCACGATGGCGCTCGACGAGGGCGAGCTGGTCGGCTACATCGGGCCCAACGGGGCCGGCAAGTCGACCACGATCAAGATGCTGACCGGCATCCTGGTTCCGACCTCGGGGACGATCAAGGTGGCCGGCCTCGTGCCGCACGAGCGGCGCAAGGCCAACGCGCGCAACATCGGGGTCGTGTTCGGGCAGCGCTCTCAGCTCTACTGGGACCTGCCGCTGGTCGAGTCGTTCGAGCTGCTGCGCGCGATCTACGGCGTCTCCGCCGAGCGCTACCGGGCCAACCTGGCCCACTTCACCGAGGTGCTCGACCTGGGCCCGTTCCTGCGCACCCCGGTGCGCCAGCTCTCGCTCGGGCAGCGGATGCGGGGCGACTTCGCGGCGGCGATGCTGCACGACCCCCGGATCGTCTACCTCGACGAGCCGACGATCGGGCTGGACCTGGTCGCGAAGGAAGCCATCCGCGAGTTCGTGGCCCGGGTGAACCGCGAGCGCGGCACGACCTTCATCCTGACCACGCACGACCTGGCCGACGTGGAGCGGCTGTGCCGCCGGATCGTGCTGATCGACCGCGGCACGCTGGTCTACGACGGCGAGATCGAGGCCCTGCGCGACCGCTACGGCACCCACCGCACGCTGGTCGTGACGCTCGCGCGCCCGGCCTTCGAGGTGCTCGTGCCGGGCGCCGAGCTGGTCTCGCACGAGGGCGAGGTGGTGCGGCTGCGCTTCGACCGCGCCGGCACCTCGGCCGAGGCCCTGATCCGCGCCGTCGCCGAGCGCTACGAGATCAAGGATCTGACCATCGAGGAGCCCGAGCTGGAGTCGATCATCCGCCGCATCTACGTCGAGGGCTACAGCGCCGCGTGACGTTCGCCGCGCTCGCCGCCCCCTACGCCGCCTTCGCCGCGAAAGCGTTCTCGCGCGAGGCGACCTACCGGATGGAGGTCTTCACCAACGTCGGCTCGCTGCTGCTGCGGCTGTACCTGATGCGCTCGGTCTGGGTCGCGCTCTACGGCCAGAACGCGGCCCCGGCCGGGGTGCCGCTGCACGCCGTGCTGACCTACACCACGGTCGCGCTGCTGATGTCGCTGGTGCTCGAGATCGACGGCACCCGCGCGATCCGCGACAAGGTGCGCGAGGGCACGATCGCGACCGACCTGATGAAGCCGATCTCGCTTCCGCTCTACTTCTTCAGCGACGGGGTCGGGATGACGCTGCTGCACGGGGTGATGATCGTGCCGGCGCTGGTCCTCTCGCTGCTGATCGTGCACATCGACGTGCCCGCGCCGCCGGTGCTGGCGGCGTTCGCGCTGAGCTTCGTGCTCGGCTACCTGGTCAACTTCGCGCTGAACTTCTGCATGAACCTGGTCGCCTTCTGGACCCTGGAGACGTTCGCCGTGCAGGCCATGGTGCGCTGGACCAGCGACCTGCTCGGCGGTCAGATCGTTCCGCTGGTGTTCTTCCCCGGCGCGCTGCAGAAGGTCGTCCTCGCGCTGCCCTTCGCGGCCGTCTACTCCACCCCGCTGTTGATCTACCTGGGAACGATCCCGCCCGCGCGCTACGCCGCCGCCTTCGCCTTGCAGCTCGGCTGGTTCGCCGTCTTCGCCGCGCTCGCGGCGCTGATCTGGCGCGCCGCCCAGCGCCGCGTCGTGGTGCAGGGCGGGTAGACGCAGCTCGCCGTGCGCGCTCGTCCGGACGAGCGGCTCAGCGGGGCGCCGAGCGGGTGACGATCGCGGCTGCGATGCTCGCGCGGGGCGGGAGGCGGAGGGCGTCGCGGCGCTCGCCCAGGTAGCGCGCCGCGGCGGCGGGCGAGAGGATGGTGACTTCGCCGAAGCCCAGCTCGCGCAGCAGCGGTTCGACCTCGGCCGGGTCGAGCCGGGTCAGCAGCGGCTCGCCGGCCGCGGCGACGCGCCGCTCCAGCTCCGCGCTGCCGCCGGGAGCGGTGAAGGTGAACGCGATCTCGCTTTCGGCCGGCAGCCCGGCGACGAAGCGGAACACGGCCTCGACCGCGGCGCGCGTCAGGTACACCATCACGCCCAGCCACGAGAAGAACGCCGGCGCGCCGGCATCGAAGCCCGCCGCCGCGAGGCCGTCGGCGAGCGAGGTGCGCTCGAAGTCGAGCGCGGCGAACGCGACGTTGCCGGGCACGGCGATGCGCGCGCGCTCCAGCCGCGCGCGCTTGTCCGCTTGCGTCGCGGGCGCGTCCACCTCGATCAGGCGCACGCCGTGCATCCAGGCCGGCTGGCGGTACGCGAACGTGTCGTAGCCCGCGCCCAGGACCACGCACTGGCGCACGCCGCGCTCCACCGCGGCGCGCAGGCGATCCTCGGCGAACGCGCTGCGCACCAGCACGTGGGCGCGCAACTGGACGCGGGCCGGCTGCTCGGCCCACGACGGGTCGTGCCGGGCGAGGTAGCGCGCCGCGTCGCCGAACAGCGCGAGCGACACCGGATCGTCGATCACCCACGGCTCGGCGTCGGCCAGGCGGTGCAGCGCGCGCAGCGAGCCGACCCCCAGCGCGGTCTTGCTGATGCCGTCCATCGTGCGCTCCGGCCCGGCTTCAGTGCCCCGCCCAGCTCGGGCGGCGCTTTTCCAAGAACGCTTCGACGCCGGTGCGGAAGTCGGCGCTGCCGTAGCAGGCGCGGATCAGGTCTTCGTCGTCGGGCAGGGAGCGGACGGCGCGCAGGCGGCGGACCATCTCCTTGGTCGCGCGCAGCGTCAGCGGAGCCAGCTCGGCGAGCGCGGCGGCCGCGGCTTGCGCGCGGGCCGGGAGCTCGTCGTCGCTCTCCGCCAGCTCGGTGAGGAAGCCGGCCCGCAAGGCTTCGGGCGCGTCGAGCAGGCGGCCGGTGAGGAGCAGCATCCGCACCCGGTCCAGGCCGATCAGCTCGGCCACGCGCGCCACGTTCGCCAGCGACAGGCAGTTGCCGAGCGTGCGCGCGATCGGCACGCCGACCCGCGTGCCCGGCGCGCCGATCCGCAGGTCGCAGGCCGCCGCGATGCTCACCCCGCCCCCCGTGCAGGCCCCGCCGACCGCCGCGACGGTCGGCACCGGAATCGCTTCGAGCGCCGCGATCACCCCGTCCATGCGCGCCTCGTACGCAACACCTTCGTCCGCGGCTCGCGATCCGCCGCCATCGGCGAACGCGCGGAACTCCGAGATCTCCGTGCCCGACACGAACGCCGCCGAGCCGGCGCCGGTGAAGACCACCACCCGCACCGTCTCGTCGACCGCGAGCCGCTCGGCCAGCTCGCGCAGCTCGGCCCACATCGCGAAGGTCATCGCGTTGCGCGCCTGCGGGCGGTCGAAGAGCACCCACACGATGCCGCGCGCGCGGCGCTCGACGCGGATCACGCTTCCAGGCCCAGCTCGCGCAGCACGTCCGCCGTGTCGGCGCCCAGCGGCGGGCCGGCGCTGTCGAGCCGGGTCGGGGTGCGCGAGAAGCGCATCGGCGAGCCGAGCTGGCGCACCGGGCCCAGCGTGGGGTGCGGGGCGTCGGCGAAGAAGCCGCGCTGGGCCAGGTGCGGGTCGGCGAAGACGCGGTCGAACGACCAGATCGGGCCGCACGGAATCCCCGCCTCGCCCATCAGCCGCGCCCAGTGCTCCGTCGGCCGGGTCAGCGTGACCGCCTCGATCTGCTCGATCAGGGCGGCGCGGTTGGCCAGCCGCCGCGCGTTGTCGGCGAAGCGCTCGTCGGCGGCGAGGTCGTCGCGCCCGAGCAGCGCGCACACGCGCAGCCAGTGCGCCTGCGAGTTGGCCCCGAAGGTGAACCAGCCGTCGGCCGCGCGCACCGCCTGGTAGGGCGCGATCGACTGGTGCGCCGAGCCGTTGGGGCGCGGCACCTCGCCGGTCGCGAAGTAGCGCCCCGCCTCCCACACCCCCAGCGACACCGCCGACTCCAGCAGCGACACGTCGATGAACTGCCCCAGGCCGTCGCGCTCGCGCGCGCGCAGCGCGGCCAGCACCGCGATCGTGCCGTAGAGCGCGCAGGTCAGGTCGGCGATCGGCACGCCGACCTTGACGGGGGCGCCGCCCGGCTCGCCGGTGATGCTCATCAGGCCCGACATGCCCTGCGCGATGATGTCCAGGCCGGCCAGCTCGGCGTAGGGCCCGTCGCTCCCGAACCCCGTCGCCGCCAGGTAGATCAGGCCCGGCGAGGCCGCGCTCAGCGCCGCGTAGCCCAGGCCGAGCGCGTCCATCGTGCCGGGGCGCAGGTTCTCGATCAGCACGTCGGCGCTCGCGGCGAGCGCGCGGAACGCGGCTTTGCCCGGCTCGGCCTTGAGGTCGAGCGCGGCGCTGCGCTTGTTGCGGTTGAGGCGCACGAAGTTCGAGCTCTCGCCGGCCAGGAACGGTCCCGAGGCGCGGGTCAGGTCGCCGCCGCGCGGGTTCTCGACCTTGATCACCTCGGCGCCCAGATCGGCGAGCTGCAGGCCGCAGAACGGGACCGCCATGAAGTTCCCGACCTCGACCACCCGGATGCCCGCCAGCGGCGCGCTCGGGCGATTCGGCTCTCCGGCAAGCATAGCGCTGGTATCGGGCCGGAACGCGCGCGTTCCCTGCTACGCCCGGAGCCCGCGCCTCGTGCGGCAAGAGTCTGACGACTCGCGTGCAATACGGCCCGCCACACCCCGAGCGGTGAGGAGGCGGCGGTTGCCCGAGTTCCACAGCGGCGTGCATTTTCTGCAGATTCCGGGCCCGACCAACGTGCCCGAGCGCGTGCTGCGCGCGATCGACCGCGCCACGATGGACCACCGCGGGCCCGCCTTCGCCGACCTGACGCGCGAGATCGAGCGCTCGATCCGCCCGGTGTTCGGAACCGAGCGTCCGGTCGTGATCTATCCCGCCTCGGGCACCGGCGCGTGGGAAGCCGCGCTGGTCAACACGCTCTCGCCCGGCGACCGCGTGCTGATGGCCGAGACCGGGCATTTCTCGGCGCTCTGGCAGAAGCTCGCGACCCGCCTGGGCCTGGACGTCGAGCTGATCCCGGGCGACTGGCGCCACGGCGTCGACCCGGCCGCGGTCGAGGCGCGCTTGAGCGCGGACCGCGCGCACGCGATCAAGGCCGTCGCGATCGTGCACAACGAGACCTCGACCGGCGTCACCAGCCGGGTCGCCGACGTGCGCGCGGCCATCGACCGCGCCGGCCATCCCGCGCTGTTCCTGGTCGACACGATCTCGTCGCTGGGCTCGCTGCCCTACGAGCACGACGCCTGGGGCGTCGACGTCACGGTGGCCGGCTCGCAGAAGGGCCTCATGCTGCCGCCCGGGCTGTCGTTCAACGCGGTCTCGGAGAAAGCGCTCGCGGCCTCGAAGAGCGCCCGCCTGCCGCGCTCGTACTGGGCCTGGGACGAGATCCTGGCCAGCAACGCGACGGGCTACTTTCCGTACACGCCCGCGACCAACATGCTCTACGGCCTGCGCGAGGCGCTCGCCATGCTGCACGAGGAAGGGCTGCCGGCGGTGTTCGCGCGCCACGCGCGGCACGGCGAGGCGACCCGGCGCGCGGTGCGCGGCTGGGGCCTGGAGATCCTCGCGCTCGACCCGCGCGAGTACTCCAACACGCTGACCGGCGTGGTGATGCCCGCGGGCGCTGACGCCGACGCGCTGCGCGCGCTGATCCTCGAGCGCTTCGACATGTCGCTGGGCACGGGCTTGGGCAAGCTCAAGGGCCAGGTCTTCCGGATCGGCCACCTCGGCTCGTTCAACGACCTGATGCTGGCCGGCACGCTGTGCGGGGTGCAGATGGGCCTGCGGCTGGCGGGCCTCGCGGCGGGCGACGGCGTCGCGCCGGCGCTGGCCTACCTCGCGGCGCCGAGCGCGGCGCCGGCCCTCGCTTCCGTCTAAGGTGACGACGGCCGCGCAGCCGCTGCTCTACCAGCGCCTCGAGCGCCGGCTGCGGGCCGAGGTCGAGGGCGAGGTCTGCTTCGACCGCGTCACGCGCGGCATGTACGCCACCGACGCCTCGATCTACCAGATCATGCCGCTGGGCGTCGTGGTGCCGCGCACTCCGGCGGACGTGGAGGCGGCGCTGGCGATCGCGCGCGAGCACGGCGTGGCGGTCACCCCGCGCGGCGGCGGGACCTCGCAGTGCGGCCAGACCGTCAACCACGGGCTGATCGTGGACGTCAGCCGGCACCTGCGCTCGATCGTGTCGCTCGACACCGCGGCCCGGCGCGCGCGCGTGCAGCCGGGGATCGTGCTCGACGCGCTCAACCGCGCGCTCGCGCGCGAAGGATTGTTCTTCCCGGTCGACCCCTCGACGGCCAGCCGGGCCACGATCGGCGGCATGACCGCCAACAACAGCTCGGGGGCGCGCTCGATCCGCTACGGCATCATGGCCGACAACGTGCTCGGGATCGACGCGGTGCTGGCCGACGGCACGCGCGCCTATTTCGGCCAGACCGGACCGGCCGGCGCGGACGGCGCCCTCGCCGCCGCCGAGCCGCCGCGCTACCGCGAGCTGGTCGCGCGCGTGCGCGCCATCGCGGCGCGCGAGGCGGGCGAGATCGCGGCCCGCATTCCCAAGGTCCAGCGCCACGTGGGCGGCTACGCGATCCAGAGCGTGCGCCCCGAGGGGCACAACATGGCCCGGCTGCTGGTCGGCTCGGAGGGCACGCTGGCCTACTTCACCGAGATCGACCTCGCGCTGCAGCCGCTCCCGCGCGCCAAGGCGCTGGGCATCTGCCACTTCCCCAGCCTGGGCGCGGCGATGCGCGCCACGCAGGCCCTGGTCGCGCTCGACCCGGTCGCGGTAGAGCTGGTCGACCGCACCATGATCGAGCTCTCGCGCGGGATCGCCGCCTTCGCGCCGACCATGGCCAAGTACGTGCGCGGCGAGCCCGGCTCGCTGCTGCTGGTGGAGTTCACCGGCGACGAGCCCGCGCCGCTGGCCGCGCGGCTCGACGCGCTGGAAGAGACGATGGCCGAGCTGGGCTACCCGGGCGGGGTGGTGAAGGTCACCGACGGCCCCGGCCAGGCCGCGGTGTGGGACGTCCGCGCGGCGGGCTTGAACATCATGACCTCGATGCGCGGCGACGCCAAGCCGGTCTCGATCATCGAGGACTGCGCGGTACCGCTGGAGCACCTGGCGGACTACACCGACCGCCTGACCGCCATCTTCGCCCGCCACGGCACGAGCGGCACGTTCTACGCCCACGCCTCGGTAGGCTGCCTGCACGTGCGGCCGGTGCTCGACGTCAAGCGCGACGAGGACGTCGGCAAGCTGCGCGCGATCGCCGAGGAAGCGTTCGCGCTGGTGCGCGCGTACGGCGGCGCGCACTCCGGCGAGCACGGCGACGGGATCGTGCGCTCGGAGTTCCACGAGGAGATGTTCGGGTCGCGCATCGTCGGCGCGTTCCGCGAGATCAAGGCCGCCTTCGACCCGACCGGCCTGCTCAACCCGGGCAAGATCGTCGACGCGCCCAAGATGGACGACCGCGCGAACTTCCGCTACGGTCCGCGCTACGCGCCGCTCCCGCTGAAGACCGAGCTGGACTGGAGCGAGTGGGGCGGCTTCAGCGGCGCGGTCGAGATGTGCAACAACAACGGCGCCTGCCGCAAGAGCGCGCCGGGCGCGATGTGCCCCTCGTACCGCGTCACCGACGACGAGCACCACGTCACGCGCGGGCGGGCCAACGGGCTGCGCCTGGCGCTGACCGGCCAGCTCGGCCCCGACGGGCTGACCTCGCCCGAGCTCTACGACGCGCTCGACCTGTGCGTGTCGTGCAAGGCCTGCCGGCGCGAGTGCCCGACCGGGGTCGACATGGCGCGGATGAAGATCGAGTTCCTGGCCCACTACCGGGCCGAGCACGGCATCCCGCGCGCGGACCGCATGGTGGCCGAGCTGCCGCGCACCGCCCACCGCGCCGGCCCGCTCGCGCGCCTGGCGAACCTGCGCGACCGCATCCCGGGCCTGGCCAAAGCCCTCGAAGGCATCAGCGGCTTCACCGCCCGCCGCCCGCTCCCGCGCTGGCACCCCCGCCCGTACCGCGACGGTGCCGCAACTGCGGCGGCTAGGACTTCCGCCAGCACGGCAGCCGGAACGGCGCCAAACGCCGCGTCGACGGCGCCCGCGCCCAACGGCGAGGTGGTGTTCTTCGTCGACACGTTCAACCGCTATTTCGAGGCCGACGCCGCGCGCGCGGCGGAGCGCGTGCTCGTCGCGGCGGGTTACGCGCCGGTGGTGGTGCGCGCGGCGGACGGGGCGCGGCCGCTGTGCTGCGGGCGGACGTTTCTGAGCGCGGGGATGCTGGCCGAGGCGCGCGCCGAGGCGGAGCGCACGATCGCGGCGCTCGCGCCGTACGCCGCGCGCGGGGTGCCGGTCGTCGGGCTGGAGCCGTCGTGCCTGCTGACGCTGCGCGACGAGTTCCTGGCCCTGGTGCCGACGCAGGCGGCGCGTTCGGTGGCGGGCGCGGCGCTGCTGTTCGAGGAGTTCGTCGCGCGCGAGCTCGACGCGGGGCGCTGGAACCCGCCGCTGCGGCCGCTGGCGCGCAAGGCGGTCGTCCACGGGCACTGCCACCAGAAGGCCTTCGGCGCGATGCCCGCCGTGGTGCGCGCGCTGCGCGCGATCCCCGGGCTCGAAGCGGAGGTCATCGAGTCGTCGTGCTGCGGCATGGCCGGCACGTTCGGCTACGAGCGCGAGCACTACGACGTCTCGATGCGCATGGCCGAGCGCGACCTGCTGCCCGCGGTGCGGGCGGCGGCCGCAGACACGCTGGTCGTGGCCGACGGCATGAGCTGTAAGCACCAGATCGCGCACGGCGCCCGACGCCGCGCGCTGCACGTCGCCGAGGTGTACGCCGCGGCATTGGAAGGAGATCCCACGTCATGACGACTCGTGGAACGTTCGTCCGCTCGGCCGGCGCGCTGGGCGCCGGTCTGCTCGCGGGCAACCCAGCGCTGGCGCTGGCGCGGCGCAAGAACGAGCTGACCGACGCCGACGTCTCGAAGCTCTACGACGCCGCCAAAAAGGAGGGCACGGTCACCTGGTGGACCGGCCACTACACGCAGGACGCGGCCGAGCGCGTGCGCGACGCGTTCAAGGCGAAATATCCCGGCATCGACGTGCAGCTCTTGCGCCAGACCGGCCAAGTGCTCTTCCAGCGCCTCACGCAGGACCTCAAGTCCAACGTGCACCAGGTCGACGTGTTCGCCTCGACCGACGAAGCCCACATGCCGCTGCTCAAGAAGCAGAACGCGCTGGCCTCGTTCGTGCCGGCCGACATCGACAAGATCCCTTCCCAGTACCAGCACCTCGACCCAGACGACGCCTACCAGCTCGGCGACATCGCGCTGATGTGCATCAACTACAACCCCAAGAAAGTCCCCGCGCCGCGCCGCTGGGCCGACCTGCTCGACCCCAAGTACAAGGGCCAGCTCACGGTCGGGCACCCCGGATTCAGCGGCTACGTCGGCAACTGGGTCATCGCGATGAACGACAAGTACGGCTGGGACGCGTACTTCAAGAAGTTCGCCGCCAACGAGCCCAAAATCGGGCGCTCGGTGTTCGACGCGACGACCGACATCGTCTCGGGCGAGCGCACCCTGGGGCCGGGCGCCGACAGCCTCGCGCTGGACAAGAAGTCCTCGGGCGCGAGCATCGCGATCGCCTTCCCCGAGGACGACACGGTGCTGGTCACCGCGCCCGTCGCGGTGATGAAGGACGCGCCGCACCCCAACGCCGCGCGCCTGCTGATGAACTTCTACTACTCGCGCGAGTACGCGCAGACGATGGCCAAGACGTTCAACGTGCCGATGCGCACCGACGTCCCGGCCGCCGGCGGGATCCGCTGGGACCGGCTCAAGACCTACCGGGTGAAGCTGGACCGGCTCAACAGCGGTGTGCCCGAGGTAGTCGCCAAATGGCGCGAGACGTTCAACGTCTAGCGTGACCGAAACCGTAGCCCGCCGCCGGGCCGAACGCGCGCGCGGCTTCGACTCCGGGCCGCTCCTGTTCGCGGGAGCGGCGCTGGTGCTCGCGATCCTGGTGGTGGTGCCGATCGGGTGGCTGCTCGTGATGAGCGTGCAGCGGCCCGACTCGGGCGCGCTCACCCTGCGCAACTACGTCGAGGCGTTCACCACCTCGATCTACCTGCGCCCGATCCTCAACTCGCTCGTGCTGGCGCTCTCGGTGGCGACGATCGCGGTGGTGCTGGGCACGCCGTTGGCCTGGCTGATCGCCCGCACCGACCTGCCCGGCCGGCCGGCGCTGCGCGCGCTGATCACCGCCGCGTTCGTGACGCCGTCGTTCATCGGCGCGGAGGCCTGGATTCTGCTCGCCGCGCCCAACAGCGGCTGGCTCAACCGCGCCTACACCACGCTGACGCACGCCGCGCACGGCCCGCTCAACATCTACTCGCTGTTCGGCGCGATCTTCGTGATGGCGCTCTACAACGTGCCCTACACGTTCACGTTCGTGGCCGGCGCGCTCGAGCTGCTGCCGGTCGATCTGGAGGACGCCTCGTCGACGCTGGGCGCGTCGGCCTGGCGCACGATGACCTCGATCACCCTGCCGCTGGTCGCGCCCGCGATCATCGGCGGCTTCATCATGTCGTTCCTCGAAGCGCTGGCAGAGTTCGGCGCGCCGGCGTTCCTGCTGATCCCGGCGCGCACGCAGGTGGTCACGACGCAGCTCTACCTCTTCTTCCAGTTCCCGGTGCGCACGGAGCTGGCGGCGGCGTACGCGATGCCGCTGCTCGGCGTGACGATCGGGCTGCTGCTCCTGCAGCGCCGCATCCTCGGGCGCAAGAAGTACGCGGTGGTGGGCGGCAAGGGCGGGCGGCGGCGGCTGGTCGCGCTCGGCCCGTGGCGCTGGCCGCTGCTGGGCGCGGCGCTGCTCGTGCCGCTCTGCTCGGTGGCGCTGCCGTACCTGGCCCTGCTCGCCGCGTCGCTCTCGCACGCCTGGAACGAAGGCCCGGTCGGCGCGAACTTCACCTTCTACTGGTACCACTGGGCGATCTTCGACAACGCCGAGACGCGCGGCGCGATCGGGCACAGCCTGGCCTACGGCGCGACCGCCGCGACGGCCGCCACGCTGATCGCGTTCCTCGTGGCATACATCACCAACCGCAAGTTGTTCCCCGGCGCCGCGGTGCTCGGCTTCGTGTGCATGGCGCCGTTCGTCGTGCCGGGGATCGTGCTCGCGATCGGCATCTACGCCGCCTACTCGCACCCGCCGATCCTGCTCTACGGCACCGCGGCGATCCTGATCGTCGCCTTCACCACGCGCTTCCTGCCGATCGCGTACTCGAACCTGAACACGATGATCGGCTCGGTCGGCGCCGACCTGGAGAACGCCGCGCGCACGCTGGGCGCGACGCGCCTGCGGGCGCTGTTCACGATCACCGCACCGCTGCTGCGGCGCGGCATCCTGGCGAGCTGGCTGCTGGTGTTCATCCCCGCGATCCGCGAGCTGAGCTCGGCGATCTTCCTGTTCACCCCGCGCACCGCGACGATGACGACCCAAATCTACGACTTCACCGACGCCGGCAACTACGAGGCGGTCGCGACCCTGGCGGTGGTGATCCTGGCGATCACGCTGGCGATCGTCTCGGTCGCATACCGCTTCCTCGGCCGCGACTTCATGGACTCCCGGAGAACCTGATGGCACGAATCGACATCGCGGGGCTCGTGAAGGGCTACCCGGGCAGCAAAGCGGGCCGCGCCGTGGACGGCATCGACCTGGCGATCGCCGACGGCGAGGTGATGGCGCTGGTCGGCCCGTCGGGCTGCGGCAAGACCACGACCCTGCAACTGCTGGCGGGCTTTCTCAAACCGGACGCGGGCACGATCTCAGTCGGCGAGCGCGTCGTGTCGTCGGCGAAGGCGGTCGTGCCGCCCGAGAGGCGGCGCATGTCGCTGATCTTCCAGAGCTACGCGGTGTGGCCGCACAAGACCGTGTTCGAGAACGTCGCCTACGGTCTGCGCGTGCAGAAGCTGGGGCGAAGCGAGATCGAGGACCGGGTGAAGCGCGTGCTGCAGAGCGTGCGCCTGACCGACCTCGCGCAGCGCTATCCGAACGAGCTGTCGGGCGGCCAGCAGCAGCGCGTCGCGCTGGCCCGCGCGGTGGTGGTCGAACCCGAAACGCTGCTGCTCGACGAGCCGCTCTCCAACCTCGACGCCAATTTGCGCGAGGAGATGCGCTTCGAGATTCGCCGCGTTCACGACACGACCGGGATCACGATGGTCTACGTCACCCACGACCAGGCCGAGGCGATGGTCGCGGCCGACCGCATCGCGATCATGCAGCACGGCCGCATCGCCCAGGTCGGCACCGCGCGCGACATCTACGAGCGCCCGGCGTCGAGCTTCGTCGCGACCTTCATCGGCCGCACCAACACGCTGCCCGCGACCCTGATCGCGCCCGGCATGGCGGAGTTCGGCGGCGTGCGGCTGCGCGTGCGCGAGGACGCGGACGGCCCGGCCGCGGGCCCGGTGACGCTATGCGTGCGCCCGCACGAGCTGCGGCTCACGCCCGCGACGGACGGCGACGCCTCCACCGGCTACGACCAGAACGGCGGCAACCACCTCGTCGGCCGCATCCTGCGGCAGACGTACCTCGGCGACGCGCGCGACTACCTGGTCGCCGTCGGTGACGAACAGGTTCGCGTGTCGGCGCCTCCACAAGACGACCACGCCGTAGGCAGCGCGGTACGGCTTGCTGTTCCAGTGGACGCGTGCCGCGTGGTCGCGACCGACTGAGCTAGGCGGCTTCCTCGCTCGCACGAGCCTGGAATTCCGCGTACTCCTCGACCGTTTCGAGTGCGCCAAAGTCCACCGCGTCGACGATCGTGCCGAAGAAGTACGTCGCTTGGAAGGGGCCGTCTCCGTCGTCGTAGTCGCGCTCGTACTGGCGGATCGTCAGCTCCACCAGCGCGACGTAGAGCCGGTCGAAATCCAGCTCGCCGAACAGCTCGCGTCGCTGTGTGACGAGCATCGGGATCGCGACGTCGTCGCTCGGATAGCCCCAGAACGGCGCGCACCGCAAGCGCCAGTAGCCGTCCTCGCGCCGGCTCACCTCGACTGGGCGCACGATCAGCGCGACGCGGTGCGGCGGCGTGCCGAAGAAGCGAAACCGCTCCACCAGCTCGCCATAGCGGTGCGGCTCGTAGACGAAGTTGCGCCACAGCACCTCGCGTCCGCTGAACAGCACCACCGCGCCCTCGTCGTCCTCGCGAATCTCGCGATGCCGCTGCCCCACGGCGGAGGCCGAGCTCAGGCGGCGGGCACGGTCGGCGGCGGTGCCGGGCCCGGGTCCCGGGCGCGCGCCGATCTCCGCGCGCGGCCGCTCGTGCGCGGAGATTGGCGCGCGGCCGGGACCCGGGCCTGGCACCGCCGCCGACCGTGCCCGTCGCCTGAGCTCGGCCTCCGCCGTGGGGCAGCGGCATCGCGAGATTCGCGAGGACGACGAGGGCGCGGTGGTGCT
>JASLGJ010000345.1 GCA_030150085.1 Candidatus Elarobacter sp.
CGGCGCACCTCGCCCAGGTTGAGGCTGACGGCGCGCAGGCGCACCAGCGCCTCGCTCGGCAGCGGCACGGGCTCGGGGACGGGGCGGAGGACCAGTCCGCCGGGTGCGGAGCGGTCGACGAGGACGGCGTTCACGAGCGCTACGACCGCAACCGGGCGGCGGAGGATGCTCATCCTGGGGCGGACATGATCGACGCCGACACCCTGGCCGGTTTGCCGCTCTTCGCCGGGCTGCCGCCCGAGCGGCTGGCGCACGTCGCAGACCACGCCGCCGACCTGGAGCTCGCGCCGGGCGCGTACGTCATGCACGAGGGCGAGCTCCCGGCCTTCTTCGTCGTGCTGGCGGGGGAGATCGAGATCACCAAGCGGGTGGCGGGAATCGAGCGCGTGCTCGGCACGCGCGGCCCGGGCGACTACTTCGGCGAGGTCCCGCTCACGCTGGGCTCGGCGACGTTCGCCAACGCGCGCGCGGCGCAGCCCTCGCGCGTCATGCGGCTCGACCCGGTCATCTTCCACGAGCTGGTCGCCGAGTCGCCCGCGCTCTCGCACGCCGTCGCGCGCTCGATGAGCGCGCGCGTGGGCGATCTGCAGCACCTCTCCGCCGAGATGCCGGCCGCGCAGGCGACGATCGTCGGGCCGCGCTACGATCCGGCCTCGCACGACGTGCGCGACTTCCTGGCCCGCAACCAGGTGCCGTTCGACTGGCTCGATCCCGAGGACTCGGCGCTGCGCGAGCGCGCGAGCGAGCTGCCGCGCCGGCCGGTGCGCTACCCGCTCGTGCGCATGAGCGACGGGCGGCTGCTCGAGGCGCCGTCGCTGCGCGAGCTGGCCTGCGCGCTGGGGCTGGACGTCGAGCCGTCGCGGCCGCAGTACGATCTGCTCGTGGCGGGCGGCGGACCGGCCGGCCTGGCCGCCGCGGTGTACGGCGCGTCGGAGGGCTTGCGCACGCTCATGGTCGAGCGCGAAGCGCCCGGCGGGCAAGCCGGCACCTCGTCGCGGATCGAGAACTACCTGGGCTTTCCGGCCGGCCTCTCGGGCGCCGACCTCGGCCACCGCGCGCTGCAGCAGGCTCAGCGGCTGGGCGCGGAGATCGTGGTGACGCGCGAGGTGCGCGCGCTGCGCCCGGGCTCCGGGGACGGTCCGCACGAGGTCGAGCTGGACGGCGGCGAGGCGGTATGCGCGCGCGCGGTCGTGCTCGCGACCGGCGTGGCGTGGCGCACCCTGCCGATCCCCGGGATCGAGCGCTTCACCGGGCGCGGGGTGTACTACGGCGCGGCGCGCGGCGAGGCGGCCACCGTGCGCGGCAAGGACATCTACCTGATCGGGGCGGGCAACAGCGCGGGCCAGGCGGCGGTGTTCTTCTCCAGCTTCGCGCGCAGCGTGACGTTCGTCTGCCGCGGCCCGAGCCTCGAGGCCGCGATGTCGGCCTACCTGATCGCGCAGCTGCGCGAGAAGCGCAACGTGCGCTACCGCTTCCGCACCCGGGTCGCCGCGGTCGAAGGCGACGACCACCTGCGCGCGGTCGTGCTGCGCGGACCCGAGGGCGAGACGCGCCACCAGACCGAGGCCCTGTTCGTGTTCATCGGCGCGGACGCGCGCACCGAATGGCTGCCCGACACGATCGCGCGCGACGAGCGCGGCTACGTGCTGACCGGGCCGGACGTCGTGCGCGAGGCGGGCGCGCGCTGGCCGCTGGAGCGGGACCCGTTCCTGCTCGAGACCAGCGTGCCGGCGATCTTCGCCGCGGGCGACGTGCGCCGCGGCTCGGTCAAGCGCGTCGCCGCGGCGGTCGGCGAGGGCAGCATGGCGATCGCCTTCGTCCACCAGGCGGTCCCGGTCGAACCGGCACCCGTCCCCTAGAAGCCGGGCCGGTTGGGGCCGTACGCGGCGAGCTTGCCGATCGCGCGCGCCATCTCGGCCTCGTCGAGCAGCACCGGCCGGCCTGCCTGGCGCGCGAGCAGGTACTGCGTCGCCATCGTCTCCACGCTCGCCGCCAGCGCGAGCGCCTGGCGCAGCGTCGTGCCCAGCGCGAGCGCGCCGTGGTTGGCGAGCAGACAGGTCTTGCCTTCGCGCAGCACGGCGACCGCGTTCGCCGCGAGCTCGGCGGTGCCGTAGGTGGCGTACGCGGCGCAGGGAATCTCCGCCCGCCCGCCCAGCCCGACCAGGTAGTGAAACGACGGAATCGGCTCGCGCAGGCACGCGACGGCCGTCGCGTGCAGCGAGTGGGTGTGCACGACGGCGTTCATCTCGGGCCGCGCTCGCAGCAGCGCGGCGTGCAGGCGCCACTCCGAGCTGGGCTGCAGCGGGCCCGCGAAGCTGCCGTCGAAGGCCACGCTGACGATGCTCTCGGGCGTCAGGCGCTCGTAGTCGATTCCGCTCGGCGTCACCAGGAAACGCTCGCCCGCGCGCACGCCGACGTTGCCCGCGGTGCCGTGGTTGAGGCCCAGCTCGGTCATGCGGACGCACGTCGCCACGATGGCGGCGCGGATCTCGGCGTCGTCGGGCTCGCGGGTCTCAGGCCCGGCGGGGGTCTCAGGCACGGCGGATCATCTCGGCGCCGTGCCTTCGACGAAAGACCGGCGCGCGCCGCTCAGCCGGCCGCCGCGATGGTGTCGCCCACGTCGTCGCGCGCGACGTAGCGCGTGTTGCGGGCGGTCATCTCGCCCCCGCAGTGGGCGCAGACGAGCTTGGCCCCGGCCTCCTCGCCGCAGGTGAGGTGGATCAGGGCGCGCGGCGGGCCGGCGGGGCCGGCGAGGTGCTTGTCGCCCCACTGGATCAGGGCGACCATGACCGGGTAGAGATCGCGCCCCTTGTCGGTCAGGAAGTACTCGTAGCGCGGCGGGCGCTCTTGATAGAGGCGGCGCTCGAGCAGCCCGTCGTCGCACAGCCGCTTGAGCCGCGCGGTGAGGATGTTGCTGGCGACGCCGAGGTCCTTCTGGATCGCCTCGAAGCGGCGCAGCCCGCGGAACACGTCGCGCAGCACGAGCAGCGACCACCACTCGCCGACCACGCCGAGCGAGCGGGCGATCGAGCACGGCATGTCGATCAAACGTACTTTCGCCATCTCTCCGTGACCGAGCGTAGCACAGTCAGTTGTTTTTTGCAAGGGACTGTGCCTAGAATCGGGGATGACGGTGCCGGTGGTGGAGTACGGGCTGCGGCGCACGCTGATCGTCGCCGGGGTGATGATGGCGGCGCTGCTGCAGACGCTCGACGCGACGATCGTCAACGTCGCGCTGCCGACCATCGAGGGCAACGTCGGCGCCTCGATCGACGACGGCACCTGGATCATCACCGGCTACATCATCTCCAACGTGATCGCGATCCCGCTCGCGCCGTTCTTGCTCCAGCGCCTGGGGCGGCGGCGCTACTACGCGGGCTGCATCATCGGCTTCACCGCGGCCTCGCTGCTGTGCGGCACCGCCACCACGCTGCCCGCGCTGGTCGCGTTCCGGGTCGTGCAGGGCGCCTTCGGCGGCGGCTTGATCGCGACGTCGCAGATCATCCTGCGCGACACCTTTCCGAGCGAGAAGATCGGCGCCAGCTCGGCCCTGTTCGCCATCGCCTTGACCGTGGGACCGGCGCTGGGACCGACCGTGGGCGGCATCCTGACCGACAACCTGTCCTGGCAGTGGGTGTTCGACATCAACGCCGTGCCGGGCGCGCTCGCGGCGCTCATCGTAATCGCGCTGCTGCGCAACCCGGCCCCGCCACGCAAGCTGCCGTTCGACGGCGTCGGCATCGCGCTGCTCGCCGCCGGCCTGGGCTCGCTGCAGTACGTGCTCGACGAGGGCGAGCGCAACGACTGGTTCGGCGACGAGCGCATCGTCGGCTTCGCCGTGGCCGGCGTCATCGGCATCGCGGCCTTCATCGCCTGGGAGCTGCGCGGCACGCGCGCCCCGATCGTCGACCTGCGCATGTTCCGCTATCCGAATCTGCGGAGCGGAACGGTGACCGCGGTGCTGCTCGGGATGGTGATCTTCGGCCCGACCGTGATGCTGCCGCAGTACGTGCAGACGATCCTCGGCTTCAGCGCGACCCAGAGCGGGCTGCTGGTGCTGCTGCGCGCGCTGCCGGTACTGGCCTGCACGCCGCTCGTCGCGCGCCTGGCGACCAAGCTCGACGTGCGAATTCTGCTCGGGACGGGCTTCCTGCTCAGCGCGGGCAGCTTCGTGATGCTGGGCTCGGGCATGACCGCGGTGAGCGACTTCGGCACCTTCGCCTTCGCCCTGGTGGTGAGCGGGGTCGGGCAGTCGATGCTGCTCGTGCCGCTGCTGGTGGGCATCATCAGCACCGTTGCCCCGCAGGACTCGCCCAAGGCCAGCTCGTTCGTGAGCTTGTCGGTGCAGCTCGGGGGCTCGATCGCGAGCACCGCGCTGGTGACGGTGTTCGACCGCCGCACCTTCTTCCACTCCGACGTCTACCGCGGCGCGCTGACCCTGCACAGCCCGCAGGTCCAGCACCTGCTCACCCTCCCGCACGCGCTGCAGCGCCTCTCCGCGCTGGTGCAGCAGCAAGCCGCCAGCGCCGGCTTCGCCGACGCGATCTTCGCCCTCGTCCCGGTCGCGGTCGCGGCGGTGTTGATCTGCCTGTTGTTGCGCGTCCCGCGCCGCCGCGGCGCACCGCCCGTCGCCGTGGTCGCGGCGGAATGAGGCCGCCGAACGGCGAGCGCTACAGCTCGCCGCGGGCGTAGAGCGCGGCGGCGAGGACCACCAGGGCCGCGGTCTCGGTGCGCAGGATGCGCCGGCCGAGCGAGATCGGGACCGCGCCGGCGGCGCGGGCGCGCTCGACCTCGTCGGCGGCGAAGCCGCCTTCGGGACCGATCACGACCAGCACGCTGCGCGCGTGCGGAAGCTCGCGCTCGAAGACGTCGCGCAGCGGCGCGGGATCGCTCAGCTCCCAGGGAACGTACACCCGCTCGTAGTTCGCGAACGTCGCCAGCAGCGCGTCCCAGCCGTGGACGTCGGCGACCTCGGGGATGCGGGTGCGGCCCGACTGCTGCGCGGCGGACTTCGCGATGCGCCGCCAGCGCTCGACTTTCGCCGGGCTGGTGTCGTGGCCGATCACGCGCGCGCTGCGCACCGGCACGAGCGCGTGCGCGCCCAGCTCGGTGGCCTTCTCGACGACGAGGTCCATCTTCTGGCCCTTGGGCACGGCCTGGGCGATGGTGATCGCGAGCGCGCTCTCAACCGGGTCGCGGGCGAGCAGCTCGTCGAGCGTGGCCCGCACGTCGGAGCCGGCGACGGTCAGCGTGGCGGCGTAGGCCACGCCGCCCGAGTCGACCACCTGCACA
>JASLGJ010000378.1 GCA_030150085.1 Candidatus Elarobacter sp.
CGGCTCGCCGCGGCCCGGGCCGGGCTGCTGGTGTGGCGGAACAACGTCGGCGCGATGCAGGACGAGTCGGGCCGCGTGGTGCGCTACGGCCTGGCGAACGAGTCGAAGCGGGAGAACGAGCGCATCAAGTCGTCGGACCTCGTCGGCGTCGCGCCGACGGTCGTGACACCCGAGATGGTCGGGACGACCGTCGGTCGGTTCTGGTGCCGCGAGACCAAGGAGGCCGGCTGGTACTACACCGGCACGCCGCACGAGGTCGCGCAGCTAGCGTTCATCGAGGTGGTGCTCGCCCACGGTGGCGACGCCGCGTTCAGCACGGGGGGTATCTGACATGCTCATGAGACGGATCGAGGGTGCGACGAGGGTCTACGGCAAGCCCGAGAACTGGGACGACGAGCAGAACGGCTCGTGCGTCGCGCTGGCGGTGCGCGAGGAGGTGCACGGCGGTATCAGGTTCATGGTGTCCGCGTGGGAGCCGACGCCGGAGGAGCTGGAGGCGATCAAGGCCGGCGCGTCCATCCACCTGATGATCAGCGCGCCGCAGCACCCCGTGGTGGCGATGACAGTCGGGCCGGTACCGGCATGATCGCAGCGCTGTTCGTCGAGGGCGGAGGCGTCTACTCCGGTCGACCGGACGTGGTCACGTGGGACGTGACTCGAGACGCTCGTAACTACTGCGGCACTTATCCGGTCGTCGCGCACCCTCCCTGTCAGCGGTGGGGCCGCTTCTGGCACGGTAGTCCGCGTAGGCCCCACCAGTTCAGGCTCGGCGACGACGGCGGGTGCTTCAATGCGGCGCTGCTCGCCGTGCGATTGTGGGGCGGCGTTCTCGAGCACCCGTGCGACAGCCACGCTTGGCGCCACTTCAAGCTCACGCCCCCCGAGCGACACGCCGGGTGGCAGCCGGCGGGCGACGGCGCGGGCTTTACGTGCTACGTCGAGCAGGGTCATTATGGTCATCGCAGCCGAAAGCCGACTTGGCTCTACGCGGTGGGGACCGAGCTGCCGGCGCTGAACTGGTCGAAGGGCGAGCAGCGGCTAGACCCGCTCGCGCTGGAGAGGTACGGCTACGAGCGGGCGCGACGCATCGGCATGGTGTCCTGGGTCGGCGGCAAGGACAAGACGGACAAGAGGAACGCCACGCCGCCGGAGTTCGCCGAGGTGCTGATCGGCATGGCGCGGTCGGCGCGTCGTAATTGACACAGCGGTCATTAGTGGTACGCTTACCGGAACAGAAGGGGTACAAGATGGAAGTCGCAGAGCGAACACGCATGAAGCCCGCCGCACGCCGCGAGCAGCTGCTCGAGCACGCAATGCGCGTCGCCGAGCACGTCGGGTTCTCGCACTTCACGCGCGCGCAGGTCGCCCGCGCGGCCGGGGTGTCCGACGCGCTCGTGTCGGCGCACTGGAACACGATGGGCCAGCTGCGACGCAGCATCATGCGCGAGGCGGTCCGCGCTCAGAACGTCACCCTCGTAGCACAAGGACTGTGCGCCCGCGACACCGTGGCCATGAAGGCCCCGAAGGAACTCAAGGAACGTGCGGCCCTCAGCCTCGCGCGATGACCCTCCCGGCGCCACTGCTGCCGATGGCGGCGTACCGTCAGTTCATCATCTGGCGGATGGAGGGCGGCGACAAGAAGCCGCTAAGCGCGCGCACGGGCTACCATCACAGCCCGGTCGATCCGTCGCACTGGGTCGGCTACGACGAGGCGCTGTTCGCCGCGGCCGCTCACGGTGCGACGGGCGTCGGCTTCGTGCTCGCGCCGTCGTCGCCGTTCTGGTTCCTCGACATCGACCGCTGCCTGACGCCGACGGGCTGGTCCGATCTGGCGCAGGGTCTGTGCGCGATGTTCCCTGGCGCGGCCATCGAGGTGTCCTACTCGGGGAAGGGCCTGCACATCTTCGGCACCGGGGCCGTGCCGCCGCACCGCTGTAAGGATGCGATGGGCCTGGGCCTCGAACTCTACACCGCCGAGCGGTTCGTCGCGCTCACCGGCACGAACGCCGTCGGCGACTGCCGCACGGACCACACGGCGGCGGTGTCCGCGCTGGTCGCGCAGTACTTCCCGCCGGACGACGGTCGCAGCGACGGCGGCCCGGCCGCCTGGGCCGACGAGGCGTGCGCCGGCTGGTCCGGACCGACCGACGACGACGAGCTGGTGCGGATGATGCTCGAGTCGCGCGCGTCGTTCGGCGAGGTGCTGCACGGCCGCGCCAGCGTGCGCGACCTGTGGACCTGCAACCGCGACGTGCTCGCGCTGACCTACCCCGACGCGTTCCACCAGCCGCCGAAGGAGTGGGACTTCTCCGTGGCCGACCTGGCGCTCGCGCAGCACCTGGCGTTCTGGACCGGCAAGAACACCGAGCGGATGCGCCGGCTGATGTGGCGCTCGGGTCTCGTGCGCGCGAAGTGGCAGGAGCACCGTACGTACCTGTGGCGAACGATATCCCGCGCGTGCAGCCAGCAATCGGATGTTCTCCGGCGCAGCACGCCCCCCACGGTAGCATCATCCGTCGCGGTCTCGGCGGCGGTCGGTTCGGTGCCGTACACGGGGGCCGCGAGCTACGCCGCCGCACTGGCCGCGCAGCCGATGCCCGCGAGCGCAGCCGTTACGCCGCCGGTCGGCGAGCAGTCGGCCGGGATGCGGTTCCTCACCGTCAGCGCGCAGCAGGA
>JASLGJ010000452.1 GCA_030150085.1 Candidatus Elarobacter sp.
GTGTGGGGCAGGCGCGGGACGACGACCAGCGCCGCGCCGCGCGCGAAGGCGACCGTGTGCTCGGCTCGCTCGCCCAGCGCCTCCAGCGGCGCGTAGGCGTCGGGCCAGCTCGCCGCGGCGGTGTGGCGCAGCAGCGTGGTCAGCACGTAGAGCTTGATCCGCCCGTCGCTCCAGCCCGCCAGCAGGTCGGCCGCGATCCGCTCGCGCGGGGTGCCGTGCGCGAGCGCGTCGTCGAGCGCGCGCAGCGCCGCGGCGCGCAGGGCGAAGTCGACCGGGCGGCGGTTGTCGGGATCGACCAGGCTCAGGTCCCACAGCTCGGTGCCCTGGTAGGTGTCGGGCACGCCCGGGGCGGTCGTCTTGAGCACGGCCTGGGCCAGGCCGTTGGCGACCGCGGCCGCCGCGACGCCGTGCGCGAACGCGCGCAGGTCGTCCAGGAACGCGCGCGAGCGGCGCGAGTCGAGCAGCGCGCGCGCGAAGCGCTCCAGCGCCGCCTCGTACTCGGTGTCGGGGTTGGTCCAGCTCGTGCGCAGCTTGGCCTCGCGGGCGGCCTTGAGCAGATAGGCCGCGATCCGCTCGGCGAAGCCGTTCAGCGCGGCGGGTTCGAGCTCGCCCGCGAGCAGTTCCACCGGCCAGGCGCCGACCAGCGTCTGGTAGAGCATGTACTCGGCCAGCGGGCTGACCGGCCCGCGCCGCTTGCGGTTCTGGCGCGACCAGCGCGCGATGGCGGCCCGCCAGGCGTCGGGCATCTCGGAGAGCACCGCCAGCCGCGCGCGCACGTCCTCGCCGCGCTTCATGTCGTGGGTCGCGGTGGCCAGCAGCGCGCGCGGGTGGTGCGCGGCACGGCGCTGGTTCTGGCGGTGGAACTCCTCGACCGTGGTGCCGAAGCGCCCCGGGTCGCCGCCCACCTCGTTGAGCGCGGTCAGCCGGATCGAGCGGTAGAACGCGGTGTCCTCGACGCCCTTGGCGGTCACCGGCGAGGTGAGCTGCTGGAAGCGCATGGCGAAGTCGACGTACTGCTCGCGCAGCCCGTCGTCGTCGGCCTCGGTCAGCAGCACGCGGCGCAGGAACGCGTAGATCGAGCCCTCGTTGGTGGTGTCGCGCTTGCGCGCGGCGTCGATCGCGCGCTCGATGAACAGCCGGTCGGGCGGCTCGACCGTCGCGCCCGTCACGTAGGTGCGGTAGATCGGGAAGGCCGCGATGGTCTCGACCAGGGCCCGGGTCAGCGCGCCCAGGGTGAAGTCGCGGGTGTGCGGGTCGCGCTGCGCGATGCGGTCCAGCCGCATGGCCAGCACGTTGCGCTCGGCGGCCAGGGCGTTGATCAGGATGAAGCGCTTGGCGTTGTAGGCCACCTCGGCGAAGGGCGTGGCGTCGCCGGTGAAGCGGCGGTAGAGACGGTCGAAGGCGCGCTCGCTGCGGCCGTCGACCGCCAGGCCGGTGACCGCGTTCATGAACTCGTAGCCGGTCGTGCCGTCGACCTGCCAGCGCGCCAGCAGCTCCTGGCCGGGCGCGAGGATCTTCTCGATCACCAGGTACATCGGCTGGCCGAGCAGCGCGGCGCGCTCGCGCAGCAGCGCGCAGTAGCCGATCGGGTCGAACAGGCCGTCGACGTGGTCGAGCCGCACGCCGTCCACGTCGCCCCGCGCGATCAGCTCGAACAGCAGGCGGTGCGCGTCGCCGAAGGCGTTGGCGTTCTCCATCCGGATCGCGGCCAGCGCGTTGACGTCGAAGAAGCGCCGGTAGTTGATCTCCTCGGCCGCTACCTTCCACGAGGTCGGACGCCAGTGCTGGGCCTCCACGACGCGCTCGAGCAGGGCCTTGCCGCCCGGCGTGCCGCGCTCTTCGTCCAGGCGCGCCGCCAGCGCGCGGGCGCTGGCGGCCTCGGTCTCGGCCAGCAGGCGGCGCAGCGAGGCCGCCCCGTCGCGCTTGGCGGCGCGCTCGGGCAGGTTGTCGAGCGCGGCGAAGAGCGGTCCGAACGAGGCCAGCGAGGCCGGCTGCGCGCCCTCCAGCACGAGCGCGTAGGTCGGCGGCGCGAGCGGAAAGCGGTGCTCGTAGTAGCGCAGCGCGAAACCGCCCTCGGCGTACTCCCAGCGCAGCTCGCCCGCGTCGAGGATGTCGCCGTACTGCCCGCCCAAAAACGGCAGCAGCACCTTGCCGCGCAGCTCGGCCCGCAGCGGCTTCCAGTCGATGTCGAAGTAGTCGCTGTAGTGCGACTCCTCGCCCCAGGCCAAAAGGTCGAGCCACCAGGCGTTGTCGTCGCCGCCCACGCCCATGTGGTTGGGCACGAAGTCGACGATGTGGCCCATGCCGTGCGCGCGCAGCGCGGCGACGAAGGCCGCGTAGTCTCGCGGGGTGCCGATCTCGGGGTTGAGCTGGTTGTGGTCGACGATGTCGTAGCCGTGCGTCGAGCCGGCCCGCGCTTTCAGATACGGCGAGGCGTAGACGTGCGACACGCCCAGCGCCGCGAGGTACGGCACCAGCGCGGTCGCGTCGGCGAAGCGGAAGCCGGCGTGGAGCTGCAGGCGGTAGGTGGCGCGCGGGGTCACGGTGCGTCCGCGAGGAACCAGCCGGCGCTCCAGGGGGCCAGCACGCCGCCGCGCGCCGGCGGGTCGCCCAGCGCGAAGACGCGCTCGCCCGCGAGGGCGTACTCGGCCCGCACGGGCGCGGCACCCAGGTTCGCGATCAGCGCCAGGCGCGCGCCGTCGCCGAAGCGCCAGCGCACGACCAGCGCCGTGCCGCCGAACGTCTCCCAGCCCTCGCCGTACGCGCCCGAGGCCAGGTGCGGGACGATCGCCCGCGCGCGCAGCGCGAGCAGCTCGCGGTGCAGCGCCAGCGCGGCGGCGTGCGGCGCTTCCGCGCGCTCGTCCCAGCGCAGCACCGAGGCGCGCATGGTCGCGGGAGCCTGCGGGTCGGGGATGCGCTCGCGCGTGGCCGGATCGCTGAACGCGGGCCAGGCCGCGAACTCCTTGCGCCGGCCCGCGGTCACCGCCGCGGCCAGCTCGGGACCGAAGTCGCTGAAGAACAGGAACGGGGTCGAGGCCGCCCACTCCTCGCCCATGAACAGCAGCGGGATGGCCGGCGCGAGCAGCAGCACCGCGCTCGCGGCCGCGAGCGCCTCGGGCGGGGCGAGCGCGGAGATGCGCTCGCCGAAGGCCCGGTTGCCGATCTGGTCGTGGTTCTGCAGGAAGTCCACGAACGCCGTGCTCGAAAGGCCCGCGCTGGGCTCGCCGCGCGCCGCGCCGCCGCGGTGGAGCGACGGTTCGCCCTGGTAGGCGAAGCCCTCGGCCAGCGCGCGCGCCAGGTGCTTGGCGGGCGCGTCGGCGTAGTCGCGGTAGTAGCCGTCGCGCTCGCCGGTCGTCAGGACGTGGAAGGCGTGGTGCGCGTCGTCGTTCCACTGCGCGTCGTAGCGGTCGAGCAGGCCGGCCGCGTTGGCGTCGTTCTCCAGCACCAGGTGGACGTGGCGGTCCGGCTCGACCGCCGCGCGCACCCGCGCCGCCAGCTCGTCGAGGAAGGGGCGCGGCGAGTCGTCGCGGATCTCGTGCACCGCGTCCAAGCGCAAGCCGTCGAAGCGGTACTCGCGCAGCCAGTACAGCGCGTTCTGGATGAAGAACTCGCGCACCGTCGCCGAGCGCTCGCCGTCGACGTTGATCGCCGCGCCCCACGGCGTGTGGTGGCGCTCGGTGAAGAAGTCGCCCGCGAACAGGTGCAGGTAGTTGCCCTCCGGCCCGAAGTGGTTGTAGACGACGTCGAGCAGCACGCTCAAGCCGAGCGCGTGGGCCGCGTCGACCAGGGCCTTGAGCTCGTCGGGCGAGCCGTAGGCGCGCTGCGGGGCGAACGGCAGCACGCCGTCGTAGCCCCAGTTGCGCCCGCCGGCCGGCTGCGCGACCGGCATCAGCTCGACCGCCGTCACGCCCAGCGCGGCCAGCTCCGGCAGGCGCGCCGCCGCCGCCGCGCAGGTACCTTCGGGGGTGAACGTGCCCAGGTGCAGCTCGTACACCACCGCCTCGTGCCAGGGGCGGCCGCGCCAGTTCGTCTCGCGCCAGGCGTACGCGCTCGGGTCGACCACCAGGCTCGGGCCGTGCGCGCTCTCGGGCTGGAAGCGCGAAGCGGGGTCGGGCACGCGCAGGTCCGTGCCGGGGAAGGCGAAGGCGTAGCGCGAGCCGGCGCGCGCCTCGGCCACGACGCGCTCGAACCAGCCGTCCTCGCGCCGCTCCAGCGGCCGCTCCACGCCGTCGACGACGACGTGCGCGGTCGGCTGCGCGGGCGCCCAGAGGCGGAACGCGACGCCGTCGGGGCGCAACTCGGCGCCGAACGGCATGTGGAAGGCGGTGCGGCTCACGGGCACTCCAGGGCCAGCGCGTCGAGCGCCGCGGCGAGCGGTCCGCCGCCGCGCCGGCGCGCGTCGCGCACCTCGCGCAGCGCCTGGCGGACGCGGAAGAAGCGGAACAGCGCCTCGCGCTCGGCCGGCTCGGCCGGCACGGTCGGCAGCCCGGCGGCGCCGGCGAAATAGCGCTCCAGGAAGATCGCCCGGGCGCGCCCGGTGATGTCGGCCGCGGCGCTGCGCGCCTCGGCCAGGTCGGTGGTCGGGTCGTGCGCGGAGGCGTTGACGCTCTCGCGCGCGACGGTCTCGAACGAGCGGGTCAGCGAGGCCACGTCCTTGAGCGGCGACGACGCG
>JASLGJ010000498.1 GCA_030150085.1 Candidatus Elarobacter sp.
CCAGCGCCGGCGAGGCGCGGTCCATCACGCTGCCGCGCTCGTCGATCGCGTCGGTGATGCGCCCGACGAGGTTGGGCAGCGCGCGGAACGCCGCGCAGCGCGCGAGCAGCAGCGGCAGCTCGGCCTCGGACTCGCGGATCGCGCGCACGGCGGCGGCCGCGGCGGCCAGCGCGTCGGCCACGCCGTGCGCGCGATCCGCGAGTCCGAGGCCGATCTGCCGCTGCTGCTCGCGCGCTGCGCGGCGTTCCGCGCGCTGCCCAACCTCGTCGGGCGCATCACCGACGCGATCGACGAGCGCGGCAGCGTGATGGACCGCGCCTCGCCGGCGCTGGCGCGCGTGCGGCGCGGGATGCAGCAGGCGCAGGACGACGCGCGCGACCGCGCCGCCGCGATCGTGCGCTCCTCGCGCTACGCGAGCGCCATCCAGGACGCGATCGTCACCGTGCGCGACGGGCGCTACGTCGTGCCGGTCAAGGCCGAGTTCTCGGGCCAGATCCCCGGCATCGTCCACGACACGTCGTCGAGCGGGCAGACGCTGTTCGTCGAGCCGCTCGAAACGCTGGAGGCCAACAACCGCCTGCGGGCGCTGCAAGTGCAGGAGCAGGCGGAGATCGCGCGCATCCTGGCCGAGCTGTCGGCGCTGGTCGGCGGCGAGGCCGCGCAGATCGCGACCGACGTCGAGGTCTATCTCGACCTCGATCTGGCCGCGGCGCGGGCGCGCATCGCGGACCGCATGGACGCCGTCGCGCCGGTGCTGGTCGACGAGCCGGTGGTGGTGCTGCGCGACGGGCGCCACCCGCTGCTCGACGAGCGCGCGGTGCCGCAGTCGGTCCGGCTCGACGAGGACGTGCGGATGCTGATCGTCTCGGGCCCGAACATGGGCGGCAAGACGGTCGCGCTCAAGCTGGTCGGCCTGGCGGTGACGATGACCGCCTGCGGGATGCACGTCCCCGCCGCTGCGGCCACGGTGGGGCGCTTCACCCGGGTCTGCACCGACATCGGCGACGAGCAGTCCATCGCCCAGAACGCCTCCACGTTCTCCGCCCACCTGCGGCGCTTGGCCGAGATCGTCGACGCGGCCGACGCCCGCACCCTGGTGCTGATCGACGAGATCGGCAACGGCACCGAGCCCGGCGCGGGCGCGGCGCTCGCCGTCGCGGTGCTCGAGACGCTGCTCGAGCGCGGCGCGCGCGTGGTCGCGACGACGCACGCGACCGAGCTCAAGCTGTTCGGGGCCGACCACCCGCACGTCGCCAACGCCAGCGTGCGCTTCGACCCCGACACCTACGAGCCGACCTACCAGCTCGACGTCGGCTCGCCCGGGCAGTCGCTGGCCTTCGCGCTGGCGCGCCGGATGAAGCTCGACCCGCACGTCGTGGCGCGCGCCGAGACGCTGCTCTCCAACCAGGAGCGCGACTACGAGCGCGCCCTCGCCGAGGTCGCGGAAGAGCGCGTCCGCACCACGCGCGAGCGCGAGGAGCTGGGCCGCGAGCGCGCCCACCTGCGCTCGCTCGAGGACACCGCGCGGCGGCGGGCCGAGGCGCTGGAGCGCGAGCGGCGCGAGCTGGCCAAGCGCGCCGACGCGCAGCTCGCCGACGCGCTGCGCAAGTTCTCCGTCGAGCTGGAGCGCCGCGCGGCCGAGCGGGCGGAGCGCGGCGCGCGCGCGCCGCGCGTGACGCAAGGCCAAGCCGACCTGCTGGCCCGCACGCTCGACCAGATGCACCGCGACCTCGGCCTGGACGCGCGCCCGCAGCGCCCGCGCGAGGGCGAGGCCCCGCAGCCGATCGGCGCGGGCGATCGCGTCCACGTGATCTCCTGGGAGCAGGACGGCACCGTGCTGGAAGACCTCGGCGACAGCGCGCTGGTGCAGATCGGCGCGATGCGCCTGACCGTGCCCAAGGGCGAGCTGCGCCGCCGCGCGAGCACCGGCCCGCAGCGGCGCGAGAAGCCGACCAGCTCGGCCACGCTGGAGACGGCCTCCAAGGCCCAGACCGAGATCGACGTGCGCGGCAAGCGCTTCGTCGAGGCCGAGCCGCTGGTCGAGCGGTGGATCGACGACGCGATCATGCTCGGCCACTCGCCCCTGCGCCTGATCCACGGCAAGGGCACGGGCCTGTTGGGCAAGGGCCTGCAGCAGTACCTCAAGGCCCACCCTTTCGTGCAGAACGTCCGCTACGGCCACGCCGACGAGGGAGGCGGCGGCGTAACCGTGTTTGAACTCCGCTCGCCGACCGCATGAGCTGCTCCACGCCCCCCGTACGCAAAGCGCACGGGGCCCCCATGTTATGACGACACCAACGACATCTTCCGCGCGCACGCCGCTGGAGCGGGCGAGGTTTCTCACCGACGGCTGCGATCACGTCGAGACGCTGGCCGAATTGGCGCAGCGGCTCGAACGGGGCCGCCCGCTGCGGGTGTATCTCGGCCTGGACCCGACCTCGCCCGACCTGCACATCGGCCACGCGGTCGTGCTGCGGCTGCTGCAGCGCTTCGTCGACGACGGCCACGACGTGATCCTGCTGATCGGCGACTTCACCGCGCGCATCGGCGACCCCAGCGGGCGCAACGCGCTGCGCCCGCCGCTCTCGGGCGAGCAGATCGAGGCCAACATGCGCACCTACGCCGAGCAGGCCGGCAAGGTGCTCGACATGGCGCGCATCACGCTGCGCTACAACGGCGAGTGGCTCTCCAAGCTGACGTTCGACGAGATCTACAAGCTGCTCTCGCTCACCACCGTGGCGCAGATGCTCGAGCGCAACGACTTCAAGCAGCGCTACGAGAGCGGCACCGCGATCGCGCTGCACGAGTTCGTCTACCCGGTCGCGGTCGCGTACGACTCGGTCGCGCTGAACGTCGACGTCGAGCTGGGCGGCTCGGACCAGCTCTTCAACCTGCTCATCAGCCGGCCGTACCAGGTCCACGCCGGGCAGGACCCGGAGATCTGCATCACCGTCCCGCTCCTCGAAGGGCTCGACGGGCACAAGAAGATGTCCAAGTCGCTGGGCAACCACATCGGCCTGACCGATCCGCCCAACGACATGTTCGGCAAGACCATGAGCATCCCGGACGCCCTGATCCCGCGCTACGCGCGCCTGGCGGCGTGGTGGCCGGCGGCCGAGGTGGCCGCGCTCGAAGCGGGCTTGGCCGCCGGCGGCCGCAACCCGATGGACGAGAAAAAGCGTATCGCCCAGGACCTGGTCGCGCTGTATCATGGGCCCGACGCCGCGCGCGGGGCGCGGGAGTGGTTCGAGCGCACGATCCAGCGGGGCGAGATTCCGGCCGAGATGCCGGAGCTGGCGCGGGGCGAGCGCTCGAAGCTGACCGAGCTGGTGGTCGCGGCGGGGTTCGCGGAGTCCAAGCGCGCCGCCCAGCGGCTGATCGCCGAGGGCGGCGTCAAGGTCGACGGCTCGCCCGTCACCGACCCCGGAGCGAAGTGGACCGCGGCCGGTCCGGCGGTGCTCCAGGTCGGCTCCCGCAAGTTCGTCCGGGTCGTCCCTTAGCTCGCCCGGTCCGCCGGTAACCGATCCGCTCTGAAACGGAGATAAGCTCAACCATCATGGCGCACAAGCAGGCGGCCTCGGGGGCCGCGATCACCTACACGCCGGCCGGCCCGCTGCACGGCCCGACCTTCACCTGCCCGCGCTGCGAGCGGGTCTACCCCTACCCGCACGACCACGGCGCGCCGGTCCGCTGCGAGTGCGGCTGGTGGTACACCAACCTGGGCCACGGCCGCATCGTCGAGGAGTTCCGCCCCCGCATCGGCGGCGCCAAGATCGCGGGCCCGGAGGCGGCCGCCGAACAGGGCAGCAGCCACTAGGCCGAGCCGCGCGCTAGCCGAGGCGCTGGGCGAGATCGAGGACCTCGTCGGCGGACAGGACGTAGCGCTCCTTGCAGAAGTCGCAGGTGGCCTCGGTCTGGGGCTGCTCGCGGGCGATCTTGTGCAGCTCGTCCTTGCCCAGGCCCATCAGCGCGGTCTCGACCTTCTGGCGGGTGCAGCGGCAGTCGAAGCGGGTCTCGAACGCGTCGAACGTCCGCAACTCCAGCTCGCCCGCCACCGCGCGCAGCAGGGCGGCCGGGTCGGCGCCGCCCGCGATCTGCGCGGTGACCGGCGGCATGGCCGCGGCGTTGCGCTCCAGCGCGGCGATGGTGGCCTCGTCGGCGCCCGGCATGATCTGGGCGATCACCCCGCCCGCGGCCCGGATGCCGCCGCGGTCGGCCAGCACGCCCAGCGCGACCACGCTTGGGATCTGCTGCGAGTCGGCCAGGTAGGCCGCCACGTCCTCGCCGATCTCGCCCGAGACCAAGGCGGTGATGCCGCTGTAGGGCTGGCCGATCTCGAAGCTCTTGGTGACCTGGAGGTTGCCCCGCCCGACCACTCCGGCCACGTCGAACTTGCCCTTGGCGTTGAGCGGGATGTCGGCCCGGCCGTTGCGGGCGTAGGCCCGGGCGCCGATCGTCCGCTCGCCGGCCCGCCAGGCGTCGGCGGTGAGACCGCCGATCGGCCCGTCGGCGGCGATCTGGAGGGTCAGGCGCTCGCGCCCGGCCAGCGACGCCCCGAGCAGGGCGGCGGCGGTCAGCAGGCGGCCGACGGCCGCGCTGGAGGTGGGGGCGAGGTCGTGCCGCTCGCGCGCCTCGCGAACGAGGTGCGTGGTCGTCCCGGCCACGAGGGAGACGGTGCCGCGCGCGGCCGAGGCAGTCAGGATGCGGTCCATTACCAATGATAACCGTTCGCGGCTTTTCCCCGTTGCGGCAACGTTTTTTCGGCGTTCGCCCGGAAGGAGCACGGCGCGTGCGAGCGTATCCTCCCCTTCGAACGAGCGGCGCCGCGTTACGCGCATCTACGGAGCCGTTTCGCTACGACGTTCCCCTGAGGTATACGAGAGAGTGACCAAAGCCGATATCGTCGACTCCCTGGCCAACGAATTCGAGATGTCGAAGCGTCAGGTCGGTG
>JASLGJ010000522.1 GCA_030150085.1 Candidatus Elarobacter sp.
CGGCGCGCGGCCGCCCTCGCGCTCGCCGCTTTCGGCGCGTTCGCCGCCGCCGCGTGCGCGCTGAGCGCCGCGCCGCGCGCCGCCTCCGCGGTGCCGCTGTTCGCGCAGCGCTACGATTTGCGCTGCGACGCCTGCCACTCGGTGCTGCCCGAGCTCAACGCGTTCGGCAACGCCTTCCGCGAGCGCGGCTACCGCCTCGACGGCGCGCCGCGCCACGGCACGACCGTGCTGGCGCTGCGCGAGCAGGTCGGCTACGCGCGCGACCCCGCGCCCGACACGCGCCGCGTCAGCCCGGCCGGCGCGATCCTCGGCGCGGTCGAGGCGGGCCGCGTGGAAGCGTTCCTGCACGAGAGCCTGGGCAGCGGCGGCGGCCCGGCCTCGCTGTTCCTGGGCTACCTCGCGTACGGCGACGCGCGCTCGGGCGTGCTCTACCGGGCCGGTCTGATCGAGCTGCCGCTGGTGCACTCGCCCGCGCAGCGCAACGACACCCTGACGACCTACGGCTACGAGGGCACGCGGGTCGGGCTGGACGACCTCACCCTCGCGACGCCGCGCTGGGCGCTCGAAGCGGAGAAGACGGTCGGCACGGCGCGCCTGGCGGCCACGGTCGCGTTCGCCAACGGCGGCGGCTCGGCGTACGGCGGCAAGCCGGTCGCGACCGGCACCAGCGAGTCGTTCCGCGCGCCCGAGGTCGGCCTGTACGCGCGCTTCCCGCTGCGCGACGACCTGCGCCTGGGCGTCGACCTGCTCTCGGGCTCGCGCACGATCGCGGCGGTCGGGCGACCGGATTTCGGCGACGCCTACACGCGCGGCGGGGTCTCGCTCGAAGCGCGGCGCGGGCGGCTGGAGCTGCTGGCCGAGCAGTGGTTCGGGCACGACGCCGACGGCGACGGCGCGGGCGGCGCGATCGACTCGCGCGGCGGCTACGCGCGCCTGCGCTGGGCGCTGGGCCGGCACGCCTTCGTCGGCATCCGCGAGGACGCCGCCGCGACCCCGGCCGCGACCCGCTCGCTGCTGTGGTTCGCCGAAACGCACGTCACCCCGCACGCCCGCGTGCTGGTGCAGCAGCGCCGCCCGATCCCCGGCGGCCCGACCACCCTGGAGGGGGCGCTGACCGTCGGCCTGCCCTGGCCGCGCGGCCGCTAGGGTCTGCGCGCCGGCTAGCGCGGGGGATTAGCCGGTGCGACCCTCGCCCTGGAAGAGCGGGGCGGTGTCCAGGCAGGGCCCGCCTTCGTGCTCGCAGGCGATGCAGCGGTGGACGGCGATCCACTCGCCCTCGTGCATCACCTTGTCGCTGACGTGGTCGGCGAGCGGGTGCCCGCACCCCTCGCGCTCGCAGCGCTCGCTCGTCCCGAACAGGCTCACCTGGTCCCCCTCCGTCCCGTACGGTAGCGTACGGCCCGGTGGGGTAACGCAGCGGGCGGACGAAGCGTGCCGCCAAGCGGCCCGTCAGTCCTTGGCGATGTAGTCGAGCGAGCCGTAGCGGCCGCTGGCGAGCTTGCCGCGCTGCAGCAGCAGGTCGTCGAGCAGCGCCGAGGCCCCGATGCGGAAGAGGTCGGGCGAGAGCCAGGGCTCGCCCAGGGTCTCGTCGATCAGCACCAGGTAGGCGATGGCCGCCTTGGTGTTGCGCACCCCGCCCGCCACTTTCAGGCCGCGGCGCTCGCCGGTGCGGCGCCGGAAGTCGCGGATCGCCTCGCACATCACCAGCGCCGTGGCCAGCGTGGCCGAGACGCCGATCTTGCCGGTCGAGGTCTTGATCACGTCGGCACCAGCTTCGAGCGCGAGGTCGCTCGCGCGCCGCACCGCGTCGTACGAGCCCAGCTCGCCGGTCTCGAGGATCACCTTGAGGTGGACGCCGCCGCAGACCCGCTTCACCGCCACGATCTCGTCGACCACGGCGGCCTCGTCGCCGGCCAGGAACGCGCCGCGGTCGATCACCATGTCGATCTCGTCCGCCCCGGCGGCCAGCGCCGCCTCGACGTCGCGCAGCTTCACGTCCAGCGACGAGAGCCCGCTGGGGAACGCGGTCGCGACCGAGGCCACCTTGACGCCGGTCCCGCGCAGGGCCGTCTTCGCGGTCTCGACCAGGTTGGGGTAGACGCAGACCGCCGCCACCCGCGGCGCGCCCGGCGCCGGGTAGGCCGCCTTCGCGCACAGCGAGACGACCCGGCCGGGCGTGTCGCGGCCCTCCAGCGTGGTCAGGTCGATGCAGCGGATCGCGAGGTCGATCGCGGCCAGCTTGGCCTCGTTCTTGATCGAGCGCTTGGCGAACCCGGACGCGCGCGCTTCGAGCATCACGGCATCGACCGGCGGAGAGACCGGTGCGGAGAGAAGGGGCATGGTCGCCGGGGTTCGAGAAAGGCGCTCAGCGTGACCTCGTACCGTGCGCCGCTGGCCGGCATTCGGGTTTTGGAGCTGGGCTCGTCCGTGGCGGGGCCGGCGGCAGGGCGTTTGCTTGCCGATCTAGGGGCCGAGGTGCTCAAGGTGGAGCCGGACGAGGGCGACGGGCTGCGGACCTGGGGCCCGCCGGCGGGCGACGGGACCTCGTGGTTCTTCAAGTCGCACAACCGGAACAAGCGGTTTCTGCGCTTCGACCTGCACGACGCGGGCGACCGGGCGCTGGTGCGGCGGATCGCGCTGGCCTGCGACGTGCTGATCGAGAACTTCCGGCCCGGGCGGCTGGAGGCGTGGGGGCTGGGCTACGAGGCCCTGCGGGCCGAGCACCCGCGCCTGGTGTACGCCTCGATCAGCGGCTACGGGCAGGACGGGCCGTACCGCGACCGGGCCGGGTTCGGCAACATCGCCGAGTCGATGAGCGGGCTGCGCTACGTCACCGGCTACCCCGACCGGCCGCCGGTGCGGGTCGGCTTCGCCCTGGCCGACGAGCTGGCCGCGCTCAACTGCGTGGTCGGCGTGCAGGCCGCGCTGCTGGCGCGCGAGCGCGACGGGGTCGGCGATTTCGTCGACGTCTCGCTGCTCGAGGCGTGCGCGGCGATCACCGAGGGCCAGCTCCCCGAGTACGACGCGCTGGGCGTGGTGCGCGAGCGCAGCGGCAACACCTACGCCGCGGCCGCGCCGTCGAGCGTGTACCCCACCCGGGACGGCAAGTGGATCGCGATCGGGGCCAACGCGAACTCGATCTTCCGCCGCTTCGCGGCGGCGATCGGGCGGCCCGAGCTGGCCGACGACCCGCGCTACGGCGGCAACCGCGAGCGCATGGCGCACGCCG
>JASLGJ010000550.1 GCA_030150085.1 Candidatus Elarobacter sp.
CACGGCGCGCGCGGGCACGGTGCTCGCGACCGCTTCCACGGCGACCGGCGCTTCCGCGGCGACCGGTTCTCCGGCGACCGCTTCGGCCGCGGCGGCCGGCGGCGCGTCGCCGGGCTGGCCCTGGGCTTGGGCGAGCAGGCGCGCGACCTCGGCCTCGAAGGCTGCGATCTCGGCCGCGTCGACCGGGGCCAGCTCTTCCTCGTGGTCGTCGGCCGCGCGCGGGCCCTCGATGACCTGCGCGGTCGAGTCGTAGACCGCCGCGAAGCGGTCCAGCCGCTCGACGTAGTCGTCCGCGCCGCTGGGCGTCTCGGCCCCGTCGACCGCCGCGCGCACCAGCGCGGTCAGCACGTCGCGCCCTTCGAACAGCAGGTTGATCCCGCTCTCGGTGAGCGGCATGCGGTCCTTGCGCAGCAGGTCGAAGACGTTCTCGAGCTTGTGCGCGACCTGCTGCACGGCGCCGAACTCGAGCATCCCGGCGCTGCCCTTGACGGTGTGCAGGGCGCGGAAGAGCGAGTTCACGATCTCGACGTCGGTCGTGCCGGCGTCGACGAACTGCTCCAGGCGCAGCAGGTCGGCGTCGATCGACTGCAGCAGCTCGTCCGTCTCGTCGCGGAAGTACTGGACGAACTCGGATCTATCGAAAAAATCGTCAGACGAGGACATGGTCACACCCAGTGATCGGCACGGCGCGTCACTACTGAACGCCGAAGACCGAAAGCAGCGGTTCGAGCGATCCCGTCTCGGGGATCAGGATGAACTGGCCCGAGACGGCGCGGTTGTTGTCGAGGAACTGAGACTCGATCAGGAACACGTCCTGGTCGGGCAGGATCGACATCAGCGTGCGGAACGCGGCCTGGATCGTGCCGTAGGAGAGGGTCGGCACCGAGGGCAGCAGGTTGATGTCGGTCAGCGAGATCAGCGCGGTCAGGTAGGCGCCGGCGATGATGTTGCCCAGCTCCTTGAGCGTCGAGTCGACGATCGAGTCGAAGATCTGGATGTCGCCGATGATCCGCTTGATGAAGACGTTGACGAACTCCAGCGCCTGCTCGCGGTCGAACAGCACCACCATCTGGCCCGGAGCCGCGCCCCGCACGTACATGTGCAGCGCGGCGACGGTGCGGTCGGCGTAGCCCACCCGGCTGCTCAGGTCGCGGAACTTCAGCACGTCGATGGTCGGCTCGGAGAGCTTGACCGTGGTGTTGAGCAGCTGCGAGAGCGCGGTCGCGGCGTGCCCGGCGCCGATGTTCCCGACCTCCTTGAGCGCGTCGCGCTGGAGGTCGCTGAGGGTCAGCGCGGGCATGCTAGGCCAGCACTTTCTGGATCGTCTCGAGGATCTTGGGCGGCTGGAAGGGCTTGGTGATGAACGACTTCGCGCCGGCCTGGATGGCCTCGACCACCAGCGCCTGCTGGCCCATCGAGGTGCACATCACGATCTTCGCGTCGGGGTCGGCCGCGACGATCTGCTTGACCGCCGAGATGCCGTCCATCTCCGGCATCACCATGTCCATCGTGACCAGGTCGGGCGTGAGCGCGCGGTACTTCTCGACCGCCTCGACGCCGTTCTGCGCCTCGCCGACCACCTCGTAGCCGTTCTTGCTCAGGATGCCCTTGATCATCATCCGCATGACGACCGCGTCGTCGACGATGAGAACTCGCTTGCTGTCCACCGGTGTTGCTCCTAAGCCAGACCGCGGCTACGGCGCTCGGCCTGCCGCTTGTTGATGAACTCCATGATCGTCCGGTCCTCGTCGGGCGTGATCCCGACGAAGCGCATCCCGAGGGCCCACTTGCCGGAGGCCTCGATCTTCGAGGTCCGCACGACCTCGGCCAGCAGCACCAGCGGGCGGACCCCGGTGCCCAGGGAAAGCTTGAGCTCGAGCTGCGCCGGGCGCCTGATCTCGCGGTCGACCGCGAGCGAGGCCCCGGTGCGGCTGATGTCGGCGACGGTGCCCCGGCTGTACGGACCGACGGCCTTGCCGCCCGGCGCGTCGCGCCACAGGCCCGGCACGGTGACCGCCAGGCGCACCGCCGCGCGCTGCTGCTCGGCGCCGAGCACGCGCTTGCGGACCGTCTTCTTGGGCTTGCGCTTGAAGCCGAACAGGCTCAGCATCGCTCAGACCCCGGCTCCGGCCGGTTCGAGGCTCTCGTCGGTGGTCGAGATCTGACCCAGCGACTCGACCCGCAGGCCGGGCGCGATCTCGCTGTACGAGAGCACCACCAGCGAGGGCGCGGCGCGCTCGGTCAGGCGCTTGAGCGCCAGCCGCGTGCTCGGCGAGGTCAGCACGATCGGGTGCAGCCCGCTCTGCTGGGCGGCCGCGATCTGGCGCGTCAGCGAGGTGTAGATCTTGGCCACGGTGGCCGGGTCGAGCAGGGCGTAGGCGTCCTCGCCGCGCCGCACCGCCTCGCCCAGCAGCGTCTCCAGGCGCGGGTCGACGGTGATCACCGAGAGCAGGCCGTTCTCGGCGTACTCGGCGCAGATGTGGCGCGCCATCGCGCTGCGGACGCGCTCGGTGAGGTAGTCGACGTCCTTGGAGGCGCGCGCGCCGTCGGCCAGGTTCTCGAGGATCAGCAGCAGGTTGCGGATCGGGATGCGCTCGCGCAGCAGGTTCTGGAGCACGCGCTGGACCTCGCCCACGGTCAAGAGGTTGGGCACCAGCTCCTCGACCACGACCGGGTAGTGCTGCTTGACGTTGTCGAGCAGCGCCGAGGTCTCCTGACGGCCCAGCAGGTCGGGGGCGTGGGTCTTGATCAGCTCGGTCAGGTGGGTGGCGATGACCGAGGTCGGATCGATCACGGTGTAGCCGGCCATCTCGGCGTCGCCGCGCGCGCTCTCGGCGACCCACAGCGCGGGCAGGCCGAAGGCCGGCTCGGTGGTCGGGATGCCGTCGATGCCGCCCGCGGCGGTGCCGGGGTTCATCGCCAGCAGGCGCGAGACCATCACCTCGGCCCGGGTCACCTCGAGCCCGTAGATCTTCACCACGTAGGTCGAGGGCTTGAGCTGCAGGTTGTCGCGCACCCGGATCGGCGGGACGACGATGCCCAGCTCGCGCGCGGCGTGGCGGCGGATCATGGTGATGCGCTCGAGCAGGTCGCCGCCCTGCGAGACGTCGACCAGCGGGATCAGGCCGAAGCCGATCTCCAGCTCCATCGGGTCGTAGGAGAGCAGCGGCACGACCGACTCGGCCGGCTTGACCGCGGGCTGCGCGGTCGCGCCGGTGACGCCCGGCGCGCCGGGCTGACCGGCGACGGCGCCCGCCTTGCCGCCGGCGACGGCGGTCTTGCGCTGGACGTTGCGCTGGCGGATGAAGAGCGCGAACAGCAGCCCGCCCATGATGAACATGAACAGCGGCGGCAGCCCGAACAGCCCGAACAGGATCAAGAGGCCGGCCGCGATGGCCAGCGCGCGCGGCTCCTGGACGAGCTGGCGCGACAAGTCGTGCCCGAACGAGCCTTCGGAGGCGGCGCGGGTGACGATGATGCCGGTCGCGGTCGAGATCAGCAGGGCCGGGATCTGGGTCACGATGCCTTCGCCGATGGTCAGCAGCGTGTAGTGCTGCAGGGTGGCGAGGATCGAGCTGTGGTCCTGGATCACCCCGATGACGAAGCCGCCGATGATGTTGACGAACACGATCACGACCGCCGCGATGGCGTCGCCGCGCACGAACTTGGACGCACCGTCCATCGCGCCGTAGAAGTCGGCCGCGCGCTGGATGTCCTTGCGCCGCTGGCGCGCCTCGGCCTCGGTGATCAGCCCGGCGTTCAGGTCGGCGTCGACGGCGAGCTGCTTGCCGGGCATGGCGTCGAGGGTGAAGCGGGCCGCCACTTCCGCGACGCGGCCCGCGCCGTTGGTGATGACCACGAACTGGATCACGATCAGGATCGCGAACACGATCAGGCCGACGACGTAGTTGCCGCCGACCACGATGTTGCCGAACGCCTCGATCACCTGCCCGGCGTAGCCGTGCAGCAGGATCGAGCGGGTGCCGGTGACGTTGAGCGAGAGCCGGAACAGCGTGATGACCAGCAGCAACGTCGGAAAGACGCTGAACGCCAGCGCGTTCTCGGTGTAGAGGCAGACCAGCAGGATGACCAGCGCGATCGTGATGTTCACCGACAAGAGCATGTCGAGGACCCACGGCGCGACGGGCACGATCAGCAGCACGACCATCAGAACCGAGGCCGCCGCCACCCAGACGTGCGAGGTCGAGGCGAGCCGGTCGATCAGGCCGGGACGCACGGGTACAGCCGTTGCCACTAAGTCACGGTCTCCACGTTAGTACGTACATCGGCCGATCCGCCCTTGGGGGTTAGTGACCGGAGCCCGGGCCCCGCGCCCGGCCCGGTTCTTTACGCGATCGTGCGGTTGCGGAGCTTGTAGACGAAGGCGATGACCTGGGCCACGGCGGCGTAGAGGTCGGGCGGAACGGGCGAGTCCAGCTCGACCTTGGCGTAGAGGGTGCGGGCCAGGGGCGGGTTCTCCATGATCGGGACGCCGTGCTCGGTCGCCAGGTCGCGGATGCGCTTGGCGATCAGGTCGGCGCCCTTGGCGACCAGCACCGGGGCCTCCATCGTCAGCTCGTCCCAGTGCAGCGCGACCGCGTAGTGGGTCGGGTTGGTGACGATCACGGTCGCCTTGGGGACCGCCGCCATCATGCGCTTGCGGGCCATGGCGCGCTGGCGCTGGCGCAGGGCCTGGCGCGACTCGGGGTTGCCCTCGGACTGCTTGTGCTCGTCCTTGACCTCGACCTTGGTCATCTTGAGCGACTGCTCCAGGCGCCGCCGCTCCCAGACGTAGTCCGCGATGCCCAGCACCAGCAGCAGCACGCCGACCTTGATCCCGATCCCGTACACGATGCCCTCGACGGTCAGGACGATGTCGCGCGGCGCGGCGTGGCCCAGCGCGTAGAAGGTCGTCAGGCTGTCCTTCACGCCCAGCCAGCAGAGCACGATCACCACGCCCAGCTTCATGAGCTGCTTGGCCAGCTGAACCAGCGTCTGGGGCGAGAAGAAGATCCGCTGGAACCCGCTCAAGGGGTTGAGCTTGGAGAACTTGGGGGCCAGCAGCCCGGGCGAGAACAGCAGCCCGAACTGGAGCAGGTTGGCCACGAACGCGATCGCGATCGCCGAGGCGAACGCGGCGATCAGGATCGGCGCGTAGGGCAGCCCGGTGGTGACGAACAGGCTCCACACCGAGTGGGCGTTGAGCTCCTCGCGCGTGCCGGCGTGGGTCAGCGCGACCTGGAAGGCCTGGGCCGCGGCGTCCATCGTCGCCATGAAGCCGGTGTGCAGGGCGACGACGATCGCGATGAAGATCGCCGCCCCGCCGATGTCCTGCGAGCGCGCGACCTGGCCGCGCGCGCGAGCCTCGCGCTTGCGTTTGGGAGTGGCCTTCTCGGTCTGGTCGGGGCGGGCCATCCTAGGGGCTCAGCCTCGGCAGCGGGGTCGGCCCCGGCGGCGGCGGGGTGGGCTCCGAGCGCATGGCGCGCAGGACCGTGTCGAGCTGGTGCTGCGACTGGTCCAGCAGCGCGGGAAAGACGGCCCCGAAGAGCGGCAGCGCGACCACGAGCATCACCATCCCCACGATGATCTGGATCGGCAGCCCGACCACGAACACGTTCATCTGCGGCGCGACCCGGGCCATCAGGCCCAGCATGACGTTGACCAGGAACAGCGCGATGGCGACCGGGGCCGCGATCTGGAACACGATGAACAGGGCCTGGGTGAAGAACCGCACCACGTCGCCCGCGACCAGGTCGGGGGTGGCGGCGAAGGGCAGCGGCACGAGCTGGAACGAGCGCGCGATCCCGCTCAGCAGCGCGTGGTGGGCGTCGGCGGCCAGGTAGAGCAGGCTCGCCAGGGCGAGCTGGAACTCGCCGATCACGGTCACGCTCTGCGAGGTCAGCGGGTTGATGATGTTGACCACCGCGAAGCCCATCTGGATGTCGACGATCTCGCCCGCGAACTGGATCCCGGTGAAGACCAGGAACGCGACGAAGCCGAACACCACCCCGATGAAGACCTGGGCCGCGACCGCGACCGCCAGCTCGCCCAGCCCGTGCAGCGGCGGCATGGCCGGCACCGTGCGCACGATGAGGAACGCGATCGTGAAGCCCAGCGCGAAGCGGACCAGCTGCGGGATCTGGGTCTGCGAGAAGATCGGCACCAGGGCCAGCATCGCGGTCACCCGCACCAGCACGAGCAGGGTCGTCTCGAACTGCGCCGTCCCCATCCCGAACAGGTTGAACCCGGCGGTCATGGCCGAACGGCGCTCCGCCCCGTCAGCGTCATTTGATGAACTGCGGGATGCCGGTGAAGACGCGGGTCGTGAAGTCGGTCAGCAGGGCCAGCATGAGCGGGCCGAAGAGCAGGA
>JASLGJ010000032.1 GCA_030150085.1 Candidatus Elarobacter sp.
TCAATAATTTGGCGGTCGCGGCGACGCGCGAGCCGTACGTGCTGCTGCTCAACGACGACGTCGAGCTGCGCGGCGCGGACGACCTGGCGGCGCTGCTGGAGTACGCCCAGCAGCCGGAGATCGGCGCGGTCGGGGCGCGCCTGCTCTACCCCGACGGGACGCTGCAGCACGGCGGGGTGGTGGTCGGGCTGGGCGGCGTGGCGGGCCATCCCTTTCGCGAGGAGCCGGGCGACGCGCACGGCTACTTCCGCTCGCTGGACGCGGTGAGCGACGTCGGCGCGGTGACGGGAGCCTGCCTGATGACCCGGCGCGCGGTCTACGAGCAGGCCGGCGGGCTGGACGAAGGCCTGAGCGTGGCGTTCAACGACGTCGACTTCTGCATCCGGGTGCGCGCCGCGGGGCGCTACGTGGTCTACCTGCCGCACGTCACCGCCGTCCACGCCGAATCGAAATCGCGCGGGCGCGACGACACGCCCGAGAAGGTCGCGCGCTTCGCGGCCGAGATCGCCGGCATGCAGGCCCGCCACCCGGTCGAGATCGCGCGCGGCGACCCGTTCTACAGCGTCCACCTGGCGCTGGACCGCTTCGACTACACGCCCCGCGCCGGGGCGGGCTGAGCCCTAGCGGACCGGCTCGCCGTTCGGCATCGCGGCCAGCGCCGGGGCGGGGATGGTCTCGACGTCTTGCGGCCACTTGTAGCCGTGCCCGGTGATCCAGGCCGAGTCGACCACCCAGCGCTTGCGCCCGCCGTCGACCCAGTAGACCTTCTGGTCCTCGGCCGAGCTGCCGGGACGGCGGACCAGGTGGTGCTCGTAGCCGCTGGGGGCCGGGGTGGGATTGCTCTGGCCGCCGCCGCTCGCGTCGTGCCCGGCGCACGCGGCGAGTCCCAGCGAAAGCGCGGCCGCGACCGCGCGCAGGATCGTCTTCACGACCACAGTTCTTCCACCAAGCGGTCCCATTCACCGTCCCAGTCGCTGCGCTGCGCGCGCACGAACGCGCTCGCCCGCTCGGTCAGCGCCGCCCGCTCGCGCTCGTCGCCGCGCAGCGCGTCGACCACCCGCGCCGCGACCGCGGAGGGCGTCGTCTCGGCCAGCAGCGCGTTCTCGCCGTCGCGCAGCAGCCAGGCCGTGCGCGGGTTGCGGTTGGTCACCACGACCGCGCCGCAGGCCATCAGCTCCATCGGCAGGTACGAGGGGTGGCTGGTCATCATCAGCACGAGCCCTGCGTCGCAGGTCCGGTAGAGGTCGCCGGTCGAGCGGTAGCCGAGCAGCCCGAGGTTGGTCAGCACCCCGTCCAGGCCGTACGCGGCGGGCGACCAGGGCGCGCCCGCGGTGACGATGTCGACCTCGTCGCCCAGCTCGGCCTTGACCCGCGTCAGGGCGCGCGCCATCAGCTCGAAACCGTTGCGGGCGTGGCCCGGGCGGCCGTAGGCGAACAGGCGCTTGGGCCCGCCGCGCGCGCCTCGCCCGCGGGCGTGGAAGACCGCGGGGTCGATCGCGGGGGTGAAGTGGACCGCCTCACCGCCGTAGGCCCGCACCACGTCGGCCAGGGTGGCGGTGTTGCAGACCGCGCGCAGGCCGAAACGGTACGTCGTCTCGACCAGGGCCGAGGTCGAGCCGGCGGGATAGAACTGCGGCTCGTTGTCCTGCACGAAGTAGCAGCGCTCGCCCACGTCGGCGTGGAGCAGGTAGTACGCGGTGGTCCAGAGCGTGGCGAAGCCGGCGTCGGCGTACGGCAGCGCGGCCGCGTCGGCGTAGCTCGCGATGCGGTGGAAGCCCGACCCGGCCAGGCCCGGGAAGGCCGCGCAGATGCGCTCGGCGAGCACGTCGGGCGGCGTCACGCCGGTGACCGCGAACTCCGCGCGCACGCCGTGGCGGCGCGCGAGGTACTCCGCGAAGCGCAGGATCGTCGCCACCCCGCCGTAGTAGGCGTGCGCGAAGTCGGGCAGCAGCCACAGCACGCTGCGCCAGGGGCGCTGCGGGCGGCGCGCGCGCGCGGCCTCGATCGTGGCCGGGGCGGCGTCGTAGAACGAGGTCAGGGCCTCGGCCTCGGCGGCGTAGTCGTAGCCCCGCCCGCGCTGCTGCGGGGGCAGGCGCAAGAGCTGGCGCGGCCCGTCGGAGACCAGCGCGGGGTGGAAGTTGGGGTCGCCCTCGGGCCAGATCGCGGCGACGAGCATGCGCCCCCGCACGGGGTCGCCCTGCAGCGCCGACAAGGCCGGCGCGGCGTGCTCGCGCGCACACGAGAAGGGCGTGTACACCAGCCGCCAGCCGGCCCGCGCGGCGCGCAGGCAGAAGTCGACGTCGGCGCGCGGGTAGTCGGGCGCGTCGGCGAAGCCGATCTCGCGCCCGACCGCGGTGCGCAGCGCGAACAGGCCGCCCCCGACCGCGCTGACGTTGCGCATCCAGTGGGCCGAGCCGATCAGCCCGTACGCGTGCGGCGCCGCGCCCGCGAACAGGTCGCTGGCGTTGCCGTCGAGGCCGAACACGATGCCGGTCCGCACCAGCGCGCCCAAGGTGCTCGAGGCGCACCGCGACGCGCTGGTGCGGAC
>JASLGJ010000082.1 GCA_030150085.1 Candidatus Elarobacter sp.
GCCTGCTCGGCGCGGTCGACCTGGCGCAGCAGCTCCAGCGTGATCGCGGTGCCGTAGGGGAAGCGCGACGACAGGCACGCCAGTGCGGGCTTGTCCCACACGTCGAGCCCAAGCTGGTGCGCGAGAGCGCGCACGTCGGCCTTGCGCAGGCCGGCTTCGTAGAGCGGGCTGCGCACGTCGTGCTCGCGCGCGGCCTGGCGGCCCGGGCGCCAGTCGCCCTCGTCGTCGCGGTTGTAGCCGTCGACGATGTGCGGGATGCCGCGTTCGGCGGCGATCTCGCTCAAGCGGCCGTAGAGCTCGCTCTTGCAGAAATAGCAGCGGTTGACCGGGTTGGCCGCGTACGAGGGGTCGTGCAGCTCGCGCGTCTCGATCACCTCGTGCGCGGCGTTGACGCCGGCGGCGAACTGGACCGCGCCGGCGTACTCGCGCTCGGCCAGCGACTCGCTGCGCGCGGTGATGCCGACCGCGCGGTCGCCGAGCTCCTGTGCGGCGACGTGCAGCACCAGCGCCGAGTCGACCCCGCCCGAGAAGGCCACGATGCAGCTTCCCAGCTCGCGGAAGATGGCGCGCAGGTGCGCTTCCTTCTCGGCCAGGCTCGGTTCGGCCGAATCGGCGGGCGCGGCAGCGGCGTCGGCTGGGGTGCGGGTGGTGTCGATCACGTCGGAACGGTCTCCTCGGCGCAAGTCTGGACGACGCGGGTCACTTCGGACAGCGGCAGATTGCGCTCGCGCGCGATGCGAACCAGGTCGTCGTACTCGGGTTGCACGCGGGTCCGGCTGCCCAGCTCGGAGCGCTTGACCCGGACCGGGCCGGAGGGCGTGTCGACCAGGCCGAGCGCGCGCGGCAGCACGTAGCGCCGCTCGCCGCGCACGCGCACGCCGATGGTGGTCGTCTCGGCCAGCACGGTGCGGGCCACGGCGCGCTCGTCGGCCGGGGCGGCCAGCGCGGAGAGGGTGATCGCGGGACGCCCTTTCTTCATCTGGATCGGGGTCAGCCAGACGTCGCGCGCGCCGGCCGCGAACAGCCGCTCCAGCGCCAGCTCGTAGTGCTGGGGCGACATGTCGTCGATGTTGGCCTCGATCACGACCACCTCGTCGCCGTTGGGAGCGCCGTCCGCGTCCGGAGTGCCGTCGGTTGCCGATACATGGCCCGTACTCGGCAGGCCGTTCGCCTTCGCGCGCTCGCTTCTCGCGGCGGTGCCGATCATGACGCGGGTCACGTTGGGGATGCTGAAGTCGCTCCGTCCCGCGCCGTAGCCGATCCGCTCCACGACCAGGTCGGGACGCGGCCCGGGCACCGCGAGCGTGGTCAGGATCACCGCGGCGGTGGTGGTGACCAGCTCGCCGTCGACGTCGACCGTGCGCGTGGGCCAGCCGCGCAGCAGTTCGGCGGTGGCGGGCGGCGGGTTGGGGTAGAGCCCGTGCTGCATGCGGATCGAGCCGTTGCCGAGCGGGAACGGCGAGCAGCGCAGCTCGTCGATCCCGAGCAAGTCGAGCGCGACGCAGCTCGCCGCCACGTCGAGGATCGCGTCGAGCTGCCCGATCTCGTGGAAGTGGATCGCGTCGGCGGTCGTGCCGTGCACGCGCGCCTCGGCTTCGGCCAGCCGGCGGTAGATCGCGCTCGCCCGCTCGCGCTGCCGCGCGCTCAGCCCGCTGCGCTCCACGATCGCCAGCACGTCGGCGAGGTGCCGCGTCCCGCCGCCCTCATGGTCGTGCGCGTCGTGACCGCGTGCATCGTGCCCGTGCGCGTGAGCACCGGGTTCGTCGTGGCTGTGGGCATGGTCGGCGGGCGAGTGAGCACCGCGTTCGCCGTGCGTGTGCGGGGCGGCTTTGGGATGGTGGTGGTGCTGGTCGTCGCCGTCCTCGCCGGGGACGATCAGGCCGGCGTAGGTCGCGGCGATGCCGCGCTTGACGACGCGCCGCGGCTCGAAGTGCCAGCCGTCGGGGACGACGGTGCGCAGCGCGCGCTCGAGCGCGGCGCGGTCGGCGCCCGCGTCGAGGAACGCCGCGACGAGCATGTCGCCGGCGGCGCCGCCCACCATGTCGACGTAGCAGACCGTGCGCTCGCCGGCGGGCCTCACGCCGAGATCATCTTGTGGGCCAGCGCGGCGGCGCCGAAGCCGTTGTCGATGTTGACCACGCCGATCCCGGGCGCGCAGGCGTTCAGCATCCCGAGCAGCGCGGCCAGGCCCTCGAACGCCGCGCCGTAGCCGACGCTGGTCGGCACCGCGATCACCGGCGCGCGCACCAGCCCGGCGACCACGCTGGGCAGCGCGCCCTCCATCCCGGCCACGACGATCACCGCGCGGCAGGCGCGCAGGTCGTCCAGCGAGTCGAACAGGCGGTGGATGCCGGCCACCCCGACGTCGGTCGCCCGAACCGCGTCGTGCCCGAACGCATCGAGCGCGAAGGCCGCCTCTTCGGCGACGGGCAGGTCCGACGTCCCCGCGCACACCACCGCCACGCGCTGGCCGGTGCGCGGCAAGCGACCCAAGCGCAACGCGCCGGAGAGCGGCTCCAGCACCGACCCGGGCAAGGCCTCGGCCAGCGGCAAGCGCTGCTCGGCCGGGACCCGGGTGGCCAGCGCGAACCCGGCGCGCTCGTACAGCTCGCGCACCAGGGCGCCGTTCTGCTCCAGCGTCTTGCCGGCCGCGAACACCACCTCCGGCACGCCGGTGCGGTCGCGCCGCTCGTGGTCGAGCCGCGCGACGGCGGAAATCTCCATAGGCCCCATGATACCCGAAGGCGGGGCTTACGGCGAGGCGACCGCCCGGCGCGCGCGGAGGGCGGCCCAGACCGCGGCCGCCAGGGCGAGGGTGGTGGTGCCGAGCAACACCCCGCCGATCAGGTCGGTGGGGTAGTGCGCGCCCAGCGCCAGGCGCGACCAGACGATCCCGCCCGCCCACAGCGCGAGCAGCGGCGCGAGCACCAGCCGCAGCGGGCGCGGCAGGTCGCTGTTCCAGACGAACCAGGCCCACAGACCGTACACCACCAGCGCGAACATGGCGTGCCCGCTGGAGTACGAGTAGGTCGGCTCGTGGATCAGCACCCAGTAGTCCGGCCGCGGCCGCCGGAAGAGGTTCTTGAGGAAGTCGCTGAGCTGCCAGGTGACGAGCATCGTCGGAATGGTGTAGATCACGCGCGGCCGCCAGCGCGGCGAGAACACCGCCAGCACGATCCCGGCGATCCCGTAGGCCAGCAGCACGTACCAGTAGCACGACTCGGTCAGGATGTAGGCCAGCTTCTGCGCGTGCCCGGCCAGCGGCCGCGCGAGCGGGTCGATCCCGAACGGCGGTACGTGCGAGACCGCCAGCCCCAATCCCGCGTAGAGGATCGCGGCGACCAGCGCGATGGCGAGAAAGCGAACGACCGCGGGCCGCCCGCCGGAGCGCGGCTTGGTTGCGGTCACCCGGCGAACAGATCCGTCTGCGCGGGCTTGCCGTAGCGCTCGGCGAGGCGTTCGAGGTCGGCCGGGGATTCGAGGATCACGTTGCGGGGCTTGGGACCCTCGTTGGGGCCGACGACCCCGAACTCTTCGAGCTGCTTCATCACGCGCACCGCGCGCGGGTGGCCGATCGAGAAGCGCGCCTGCAGCGCGGCGGTGGAGCCCACGCCGGCTTCGCCCTTCATCACCTTCGCGTCGAGCAAGAACTTCGCCGCGTCGTACCACAGGTCGTCGACCTTGCGCTCGCCGCCGCCGCGCTCGTCGTCCTCGCGGATGGGCGTGATCTCCATCGCCTTGCGCTCCTCGGCGCTGCCCTGGCGCTTCCAGTGCTCGACCAGCTTTTCGACCTCGATGTTGGTCACGAGCGCGCCCTGGGCGCGGATCGGCTTGGGCGCGTCGATCGGCAGGTAGAGCATGTCGCCGCGGCCGAGCAGGCGTTCCGCGCCGCCCATGTCGAGGATCGTGCGCGAGTCGACCTGCGAGCTGACCGCGAACGCGATCCGCGAGGGGATGTTGGCCTTGATCAGGCCGGTGATGACGTCGACCGAGGGCCGCTGCGTGGCGACGATCAGGTGGATGCCGGTCGCGCGGGCGAGCTGGGCCAGGCGCATGATCAGCATCTCGACCTTGGCCGGGGCGACCAGCATCAGGTCGGCCAGCTCGTCGATCACCACCACGATGTAGGGCAGCTTCTCGTCGGGGAACTTCGCGTTGTACTCTTCGATCTTGCGCACGCTCGCCTTCGCGAAGCGCTCGTAGCGCTGGTCCATCTCGCGCGTGATCATCGCCAGCGCGCCCGCCGCCAGCGACGGATCGGTGATGACCTCGTTCTTGAGGTGCGGGATGCCGTTGTAGACCGTCAGCTCGACCCGCTTGGGGTCGATCATGAGCAGCTCGACCTCCTCGGGCGTCGAGGTGACGAGCAGCGAGGCGATCACGCAGTTGAGGCAGACCGACTTGCCCGCGCCGGTCGCGCCCGCGACCAGCAGGTGCGGCATCTTGGCCAGGTCGCCGAACACCGGCCGGCCGGTGATGTCCTTGCCCAGCGCCATCGGCAGCGCGAGCGTCTTGGGGACGTTCTGCAGGATCTCGCGGATCGCGACGACCGAGACGGTGGTGTTGGGCACCTCGATGCCGACCGCCGACTTGCCCGGGATCGGGGCCTCGATGCGCACGCTGGTCGCCGCCAGCGCCAGCGCGAGATCGTCGGCCAGCGAGCTGATGCGCGAGATCTTCACCCCGCGCTCGGGCTTGAGCTCGTAGCGCGTGATCGAGGGGCCGCGCTCGATGTGCGTCACCTTCGCGCCGACGCCGAACGAGGCCAGCGTGTCCTCCAGCGTGTGGGCACGGTTGGCGTCGTCGAGCTTCTGCGCTTGGGGCGGGTCGAAGATCGCCGTGATGTCGGGCAGGCGCCACTGCGGCTTGGGCGCGGCCTGCTCGTACTCGCCGCTGACCGCCTCCGCCGCGCCGTACGCGCTCCCCGCGGCGACGAGCGCCGTGGACGGCTCTTCCTCGTCGTCGTCGAGCTCGTCGGCCTCCAGCTCCTCGCCGTCGTCGCCGCCGTCCGCCGCGGCGTCGTCCGTGTCCGCCGCGGCGTCGTCGGCCGAGGCGGTGCCGTCCTCGTCCGCGTCGACCAGCTCGTACTCGTCGCTGTCGTACTCGTCGAGCTCGTCGTCGTCGACCAGCACGTACTCGTCGTCGTCGATCTCCTCGTCGTAGAAGCGCACCGGCGGGCTCGGCTCGATCACGGTGTG
>JASLGJ010000549.1 GCA_030150085.1 Candidatus Elarobacter sp.
GCGAAGCCGGCCAGCACCTTGCCGCCCGCGATCGTGCGCACCTTGCGCGCGCCGTGCTTCATGACGGTCTTGTCGACGGTCACCTGCCCGTCGCCGGCCATCGCGATCCGCCCGTCCTTGCGGACCGCGCAAATCGTCGTCGATCGAATTCGCATCTGGCCTAGGTACCGGCGAGCACCATCCCGGGTTGCACCGCGGCGGCGAAGGCGTCGATTCGGGCGAGCGCTCGCCGTGCGAGCTGGGCACGGCGCTCGCGCTTGTCCTTGATCGTCGTCTCCAGCGGCGAGAAGAACGTCCAGGTGACGTTGGCGGGCTGGAAGTCGGGCGAGGCGGTGTTCTGCAGGTGGGCGACCACCGCGCCGAGCGCGGTGTCGGCCGGCACCGCCACCGGCGCCAGGCCGGCGCGCTCGCGCGCGGCGGCGATGCCGGCGATCGCGCCGCAGGCCGCGGCCTCGACGTAGCCTTCCGCGCCGGTGATCTGGCCCGCGAAGCGGACGCGCGGCTCGCGCCGCAGCGACAAGTCGGGGCCGAGCAGGCGCGGCGCGTCCAGGAACGTGTTGCGGTGCATCACGCCCAGCCGCAGCCACTCCGCGTTCGCCAGGCCGGGCAGCTTGCCGAAGGCCTCTTTCTGCGCCGGCCACGTCAGGCGGGTCTGGAAGCCGACCAGGTTGAGCGCGCTGCCGGCGGCGTTCTCCTTGCGCAGCTGGACCACGGCGTAGGGCGCGCGGCCGGTGCGCGGGTCGCGCAGCCCGACCGGCTTGAGCGGGCCGAAGCGCAGCGTGTCCTCGCCGCGCGCGGCCAGCTCCTCGATCGGCAGACAGCCCTCGAAGTACGGCACGTCGCCCGCCGCGGCGTCGAGCTCGAAGCCCTTGGGCTGGTGCTTGGGCAGCGTCCGCAGGTCGTCGACGAAGCGCAGGTAGGTCTCGCGGTCGAGCGGGATGTTGAGATAGTCCTCGCCCTCGCCCTTGTCGTAGCGCGACTTGCGGTACATCGCGTCCAGGTCGAGCGAGTCCAGGGCCACGATCGGCGCGGCCGCGTCGTAGTAGTGCAGCCGCCCGCCGACCAGTTCGTCGACCGCCGCCGCGAGCGGCTCGGAGGGCAGCGGGCCGCAGGCGATCACCACCGCGCCCTCGGACGGGATCGCCGTCACTTCCTCGCGCCGGATCTCGACGTTGGGCAGCGCTTCCAGGCGCGCGGTGACCAGCGCGCTGAAGCGCTCGCGGTCGACCGCCAGCGCGCCGCCGGCCGGCACCGCCGCCTCGCGCGCCGAGGTGACGATCAGCGAGTCGAGCCGGGCCAGCTCTTCCTTGAGCAGCCCGACCGCGTTCTCCAGCGCCGCGCCGCGCAGCGAGTTCGAGCACACCAGCTCGGCCAGCAGGTCGGTGTGGTGCGCCGGCCCGCGTTTGAGCGGGCGCATCTCGTAGAGCACCACGCGCGCCCCGCGCCGCGCCGCCTGCCAGGCCGCTTCGGGGCCGGCGAGCCCGCCGCCGACGACGGTCAGGTCGGGAGCGCCCTGCATCACACCGTCTCCAGCTCCGCCTCGTCGGCGTCCTCCGGCTTGCCCAGGCCGGTGGCGTGCGTCTTGTCGGTGTGGCAGACGTACGTCACCGTGCCGCCGCGCTTGGGCTTCTCGGTCACGTAGTCGCCGCAGACCGCGCACGGCTCGGGCGCCACGCGGTCCCACGAGACGAAGTCGCAGGCCGGGTAGTTGGCGCAGCCGTAGAACGTGCGCCCCTTGCGCGACTTGCGCTCGGCGATCATCCCGCCGTCCTTGGGACACTTCACCCCGGTGTCCTTGAGGATCGGCTTGGTGGTCTTGCACTCGGGATAGCCCACGCAGGACATGAACTTGCCGAAGCGGCCGGTCTTGATGACCATCGGCTTGCCGCAGTTCACGCAGACCTCGTCGGTCGGCTCGTCGCGCTGCTCGAACTTGGGCAGCTTGCGCTCCGCCTCTTCCAGCTCGCGCTCGAAGGGGCCGTAGAAGTCCGAGAGCACCTGGGCGGTCGCGGCCCAGTCGCCCACCCCGTCGCCGGCCAGCGTGTCGAGCTTGCCCTCCATCGAGGCGGTGAACGTCAGGTCGACGATGTCGGGGAAGTGCTCGGCCAGCAGGTCGTTCACTTGTTCGCCGATCTCGGTCGGCTGGAAGCGGCGCTCCAGCTGCTCGACGTAGCCGCGGGCCTGGATCGTCTCGACGATCGCGCTGTAGGTCGAGGGCCGGCCGATCCCGTTCTCCTCGAGCGCGCGCACCAGGGTGGCCTCGGTGAAGCGCGGCGGCGGCTCGGTGAAGTGCTGCTTGGGCTCGACCGACTGCGGCTCGAGCTCCTCGTTCTCAGCGAGCTTGGGCAGGATCGGGCGGGCCTTGCCCTTGCCCGTCGCGCCGCCCTCGGGCTGCGCGTTGTCGTCGGTGCCCTCTTCGTAGACGGCGGTGAAGCCGGCGAACTTGAGCACGCTGCCGGTGGCGCGGAACGTGAAGCGCCGCGCGGCCTCGATGTCGACCGTGGTCTGGTCGAACACCGCGGGCGCCATCTGCGAGGCCACGAAGCGCTCCCAGATGAGCTGGTAGAGGCGCAGCTCGTCGCGCTTGAGGATGCCGGCCAGCTTCTCGGGCGTGCGGAAGACGGAGGTCGGGCGGATCGCCTCGTGCGCGTCCTGCGCGCCTTCCTTGAGCTTGAACTGGCGCCCCGCGACGTGGTGGTCCTCGCCGAAGCGGCCCACGACGTACTCCCGCGCCGCCTCCCGGGCCGAGTCCGAGACGCGGTTGGAGTCGGTGCGCATGTAGGTGATCAGGCCCTGCGTGCCCTCCGCGCCGCCCAGGTCGACGCCCTCGTAGAGCGCCTGCGCCAGCTGCATGGTCTTGCGGACGCGGAACTTGAGCTTGCGCGAGGCCTCTTGCTGCAGGGTCGAGGTGGTGAACGGGGCGGCCGCGTTGCGGCGCGTCTCGCGCGTCTTGACCGACGCCACCCGGAACGCCGCGCCCTCGAGCGCGGCCATGATCGCCGCGGCTTGCTCGCCGTTCGCGATCTCGGCCTTCTCGCCGTCGATCCGGGCCAGGTCGGCGCCGAACACGATCGGGAGGCTTCCGGCTGCGCCGGAACCCACGCTCCGCGATGGCTGCTCCGCAGCCAGAGCGGATAGCTGGGCGGTGATGCTCCAGTACTCGCGCGGCACGAAGGCCCGGATCTCGCGCTCGCGGTCGACGATCAGCCGCACCGCGACCGACTGCACCCGCCCGGCGGAGAGCCCGCCGCGCACCTTGGCCCACAGCAGCGGCGAGATCTTGTAGCCCACCAGGCGGTCGAGGATGCGCCGCGCCTGCTGCGCGTTGACGCGCGGCATGTCGATCGGGTGGGCGTCCTTGAGGGCCGCCAGCGCGGCGTCCTTGGTGATCTCGTGGAGCTCGATGCGCTTGGGGTTGTCGAGCTTGAGCAGCTCGGCCAGGTGCCACGCGATCGCCTCGCCCTCGCGGTCGGGGTCGGTCGCCAGGTACACTTCGGACGCCGACTTGGCCGCCGCCTTGAGCTCCTTGATGACGTCGCCCTTACCTTTGATGGTCAGGTAGCGCGGCGAGAAGCCGTTGGTCACGTCGACGCCCAGCGTCGACTTCGGGAGGTCGCGGACATGGCCGACGGACGCCTTCACCACGTCGCGCGGGGGCAGAAATTTCTTGATCGTTTTGGCTTTCGTCGGCGACTCGACGATGATCAGCGGCTTCGCCACTCCGGTCTCCAATGGGCACGGCTCGCCTGGGACGAGCTTCGGGCCACAGTATAAACCCGGACGTCAAGCGCGACCAATTCCCTCGCGCGGTGCGCGCGCGGAACAGCGATTTTCGCCTCAGAGTTGCACGAACGGCGAAATGTGTGTATTCTGCGACTAAATGCGTCGACGCGTCGGCGCAACACGGTAACACCACTCCGTCCGCGCGGACGAGGAGGTTGAATGGACTCGGAACTGATCAACGGCGACGACGAAACCACGGAAGAGTCGTCGACGGAAGAGACCGGCGGCTCGCGCCGCGGCGGACGCCGCAAGGGCGCCGGGCGCAAGAAGTCGACCGGCACCCGCAAGGCGGCCGGAACGCGCAAGACCGGCGGCACGCGCAAAGCGTCCGGCGGGCGCAAGAAAGCCACCGGCACCCGCAAGAAGGCGACCGGAACGCGCAAGGCGGCCGGCGGCCGCAAGAAAGCCACCGGCACCCGCAAGGCGGCCGGCGGGCGCAAGAAGGCCACCGGAACGCGCAAGGCGGCCGGCGGGCGCAAGAAGGCCACCGGGACGCGCAAGGCGGCCGGCGGGCGCAAGAAGGCTACCG
>JASLGJ010000105.1 GCA_030150085.1 Candidatus Elarobacter sp.
TGGCGCGCGACGCGCTCGCGCTGATGCGGCAGCTCGGCTTCGCGCGCTTCGCCGTGGCGGGCCACGACCGCGGCGGGCGGGTCGCGTACCGGCTCGCGCTGGACCATCCCGGGGCGGTGAGCAAGCTCGCCGTGCTCGACATCCTGCCCACCGGCGAGCACCTGCGGCGCGCCGACGCGCGCTTCGCGCTGGGCTACTGGCACTGGTTCTTTTTGGCCCAGCCCTACCCGCTGCCCGAGCGCCTGATCGGCGCCGACCCGGAGTGGTTTCTGCTCCACCGCCCGGGCCGCAAGCCGGTCTTCGCGCCCGCGGCGCAGGCCGAGTACCTGCGCTGCTACCGCGACCCGGCCACGCTACACGCCATGTGCGAGGACTACCGCGCCGGCGCGACCTACGACTACGCGCTCGACGAAGCCGACCGCGCGGCCGGCGCGCGCATCGCCGCGCCGCTGCTGGCGCTGTGGGCCGGGCGGGGCGAGGTCGGCGGATGGTACGACGTGCTCGGCATCTGGCGCGACTGGGCGGACGACGTGCGCGGCGGCCCGCTCGACAGCGGCCACTACATGGCCGAGGAAGCGCCCGACGCGACGTACGCGGCGCTGCGCGACTTCTTCGTCTGACAGCACGTGCGGGTCGTCACAGCGGCGGCGTGGGCTCTCATCGGACATATCGTCTCAAGGAGTACCGCGTCAGGTAGGTAAGACGGGCGGTGCGGTGCGCCTTGCGCCGCTTTCTCAACGGGTGTTTCATGATTCGCACACGTCTCTTATCCGCACTGATAGGGGCCGCGGGGGTGGTCGCGCTCAGCACGGCGCTGGCCCAGGCCGCTCCCACGCCCTCGGTGTCGCGCTACATGCACACGGCCAGCACCACCACCGGCTACAACGAAGGCTGCGCCATGGGCAGCACCAACGCCAGCGGCGTGGTGGTGCTCGACTTCGGCGAGCCGTACTACTCCGGCGGCTGGGGCACGTACGACTACGGCAACGCGTTCGTGAGCAACGCGCAGATCGCGGCCTTCGCCGAGCAGTACGCCTACGGCTACTGGAAGTGCTCGGGCGCGGGCCCGCGCCTGGAGCTGGCGGTCGGCACGAGCAACTACGGCAGCAACGTCTCCAACGCCGGCGGCGTCGCGTTCGGCCAGATGGTCAACTCGATCAACACCTGGCTCACCAACCAGAACATCGCCTACCAGATCTCCATCCGCGGCGCCAACGACATGGAGCTGGACTGGAACTCCTACGCCACCACCAAGGCCTGGGAGGACGGCTACCAGTCCGCGACCTCGCTCTACCTGTTCGACTACGGCGACCTGGCGGGCTGCCCGCCCTACGGCTCGTGCGACAACGGCTGGACGCAGAGCAGCGTCTGGTACAAGTCGTGGGGCCTCAAGGATGCCATCCCGCTGCCCGAGATCTACTACTCCTCGCAGGCCAGCGAGTGGTACCAGGCCAGCCTCTACTCCGCCCTGCACGAGGCCAACGGCAAGTACAAGTTCGAGGGCACGATGACGCAGTACGCCGCCTGCGGAAGCTGCACGTACTCGCCCTCGGCGGGCTACAACGCGCTCTACAACGCCATCAACGCGGACAGCCGGACGACCGACACGCCGCTCGACTCCACCGACATCTCGAATGCGAACTAGGAGCGACACGATGAAGAAGGCCCTCGTCCTCGCCGCCGCCGCGCTGCTCGCGGCCGGCTCGCTCCTGCCCCGCACCGCGAGCGCGTCGGTGACCGACGCCGAGCTGGCGGCCCAGGCCCGCGCGCAAGCGGCGCTGCCGCAGCGGATCAAGACCGAGACCGGCGCGCCGCTGCGCGTCATGCAGAGCTTCGCCAGCGAGCACGCCGCCCCGCGCATCATCCCCAACGGCCAGGCCCCGCTGCACGACGCGAACTACGTCTTCGTCAACCAGTTCGACGGCATGGTCGGCACCCAGATCGTCAACGTCTACGCGGGCTACTACCGCTACCGCCCGACCCAGGGCGTGTTCATGGTCACCCGCTCGTCGCTCGACTTCAGCCAGGTGACCCCCAACACGTTCTTCAACGGCCCGCCCGGCATGGGCGCGCTGAAGATCACCAAGTACGCCGGCGACCACCTCGTCCTGACCACCGAGCGCGGCACCACGCTGAACTTCCCGCTCCACTAGCCTGACGCGCCGAGGAGTACCGCGGTACGCGGTGCTCCTCGCGCCTACGCGCGCGCTCAGAACAGGGCGAGCTGCTCGTTGGGCTCCAGGTAGGTCGCGTCGACGCCCAGGCGGCGCAGGCGCCAGACGAAGTCCTTCCAGCCGTGGTTGAGCAGCACTTTGCTCGGCTGGGCGAGCTCGATGTAACGCAGCAGCGCGGCGTAGTCGGCGTGGTCGCTGAGCGGGATGCAGGCGTCGGCGCCGTAGCGGAACGCCGCGCCCTTGCCCAGCGCCCAGCCGGTCAGCATGGCGCTGCGCATCGGCTTGCCGTGCAGCGCCTTGGGCAGGGTCTTGCCGGAAGGCGGCCAGATCAGGGCCCGGGTCGGCTCGTAGGTCGCGGCGTCGTAGCGCTCGTAGGGCGGCATGCGGACCCCGGCGGCTTCGTACACGCGGGCCATCTCGTAGACCGCGCCGTGCGCGCTGATGGGAATCCCGGCCTTGCCCAGGATCGCCATCGCCTCTTGCGCCTTGCCCAGCGAGTAGGCGTAGAAGACCGGCGCGCAGCCGTCCTCCAGCGCCTTGGTCGCGAACGAGACCAGCGTGTCCTCGACCTCGTCGCGCGAGGGGAAGACGTACTGCGGGCGGCCGTAGGTGCACTCCATCAGCAGCGTGTCGCAGCGCTTGACCTCGGCCGGCTCGCACGTGTACGAACGGGCCAGCTTGAAGTCGCCGGTGTAGACGAAGCGCCCTCGCTCGCCCTCGATCATGAGCTGGGCGCTGCCCAGCACGTGGCCGGCCGGGAAGAGGGTCAGCTCGTGCTCGCCGTCGCTCCAGGGCTCGTTGAAGGCGTGCAGCTCGAAGTCGCAGGCCGGCGCTGCCTGCACCGGCAGCAGCGCGGTCTGCCGTCGCTCGGCCTGAGCCGAGCGAGAGGCTTGCTTCGCAAAGCGAGCCGTGCAGATCGCGGCGTTGGCCGGGGTGGTGACGATCGTCTCGTGCTCGCGCGCGTGGTCGGAGTGTCCGTGCGAGACGTAGCAGCGCGCGCGGGGGCGCAGCGAGTCGATCCAGAGGTCGAGGTCGGCCACGTAGAGCGACCGTTGCGAGAGCGAGAACACGGGAGCGAACGGGTGTTCGCGGCCCGCCCGAGACGCACCCTTTGCGGGGCCGCCGGGTTTAACCGGAGCAACGAACCCCGTGATGCAAGGAGCAGGCTAGCAAGCGTGCGCGTTTACGACAACATCGCCGACACGTTCGGCAACACCCCGCTCGTCAGGCTGTCGCGCCTGACCAAGGGCCTGGGTGCGGAGATCCTGGTCAAGCTGGAGTCCAAGAACCCGGCCGGGTCGGTCAAGGACCGCATCGGCGTGGCGATGATCGAGGCCGCCGAGCGCGACGGCAAGCTGCGGCCCGACACCGTGATCGTCGAGCCGACCAGCGGCAACACCGGCATCGCCCTGGCCTTCGTCTGCGCCGCCAAGGGCTACCCGCTGATCCTCACCATGCCCGAGACGATGACGCTCGAGCGGCGCAACCTGCTCAAGGCCTACGGGGCCCAGCTCGTGCTCACCCCGGGCACTGAGGGCATGAAGGGCGCGATCGCCAAGGCCAAGGAGATCGTCGCCTCCAACCCCGGCAAGTACTTCTCGCCCGGCCAGTTCGACAACCCGGCCAACGTCGAGGTCCACTACCGCACCACCGGCGAGGAGATCTGGCGCGACACCGACGGCAAGGTCGACATCCTCGTGGCCGGGGTCGGCACCGGCGGCACGATCACCGGCGCGGGCCACCTGCTCAAGGAGCGCAAGCCGGGCGTCGAGTGCATCACCGTCGAGCCCGACACGTCCACGGTGCTCTCGGGCGGCTCGCCCGGCCCGCACAAGCTGCAGGGCTTCGCGCCCGGCTTCGTGCCCTCGATCCTCGACACGAAGGTCTACAGCGAGGTCATCAAGGCCTCGTTCGACGACTCGATCGCCACCTCGCGCCGCCTGGCGCGCGAGGAAGGCATCCTGGTCGGCATCTCGGCCGGGGCCAACGTCTGGGCCGCGCTGCAAGTCGCCGCGCGCCCGGAGAACAAGGGCAAGCTGATCGTCACGATCGGCTGCGACACCGGCGAGCGCTACCTGTCGAGCCCGCTGTTCTCCGAGCAGGACGCCAACGTCTTCGAGCCCGCGCTCGCGTAACGCGCCGGCCCGCTCGCGCGGCTAGCGCGAGCGGGTCATGCGCACGATGCGGACGGGCGGGGTGAGCGCCTCGCCCTCCGCGTGCGCCTTGTGGATCTTGAGCACGACGTCGTAGCCTTTCACGACGCGGCCGAAGGCGGCGTAGCCGAAGCCGTCGCGGAACTTCTGCGCGTCGAGCACGGTGTCGTCGCCGACGTCGATGAAGAACTCGCTGCTGGCCGAGTTGGGGTCGCTGGTGCGCGCCATCGCGATCGTGCCTTGGGTGTTGTGCAGGCCGGTCTTGGTGGTCGGCTCGATCTGGATCGGGGTCAGCCCGGCCGCCTTGTCCTGCAATCCGCCTTGGATCACCTCGATGAAGCGCGGGCGCGGCGGCGCGGCGACGACCGTGCGGTAGAACGACGCGCCGTCGTAGGCGTGCGTGTCGACCAGGTGCAGGAAGTTCTTCGCCGTAACCGGCGCGCGCGCCACATCGAGCGCGACCACGATCGTGCCGGCGGTGGTCTGGATCGCGACGTTCACCGGGGCGGGGCCGCGCGGCGCGGCGGCCAGGAGCGCGGCGCAGGCGAGCGCGGCGCCGGTTCGTACGAGCTGCATGCGGCGACGTAACACGGCGAAGGCGCGTCTTCCTGGAGCCCGGCACGGTGGCGGCTCGCCGCCTCCCCCAGCGACGCCCCAAGAAACGGGCATGTCAGTTCCAAGCCGCGCGCGGTAGGATGAGCGCCGTGACTCGCAACGCACTCGCCTCCACCTTCGTCGCTTCCGTTCTCGCCGCCGCGGCACTGGTCGGGGCGCCCGCTCCGGCGTCCGCGCAGACGCTGCCGCTCGACGCCGCGGTCGGCTACATGGATACCAGCGGCGGCCAGTCGTCGGCGGCCGGCATCCTGACCTTGCACGGGGTCGGCATCAGCGTCCCCGGCGTGCGGCCCCAGGTCAGCTTCGCCTACCCGTTCTCGGGCGGCGGCCGGCGCTACGCCGCGACCACGGAGGCCGCGCTGCACGTGCCGCTGACCGGGTTCTCGGTCGGCGCCGGGGTCGGGATCGGCCGGCTCGCCGAGCCGTTCAAGACCGGCGTGCTCTACGACGTCTTCGCCGGCCACCGCCTGGCCTCGCACGCCGACCTCGTCGCCCGCTACTACAGCGGCCTCAACCACTACGTCGGCCAGGGCGTCTTCGTGGGGGTCGGCCTGCACCTCTGATCCCGCCCGCGAGCGCGCCGGCCGCGACGTGCTGATCTCGGCCCCCACCGGGTCGGGCAAGACGCTCGCGGCCTTCTCGCTCTGCCTGGACAGCCTGATCCACCGCGCCGCGGAAGGGCCGCTGCCCGAGCGGACCCTGTACGACCACGCCACCGGTACCGTGTTGTGCCACCCGGATCGTCGAGCCGCGCGACAGCGTGCTTATGTAGGACCGTTTCACGTACCCCTTGCGAGCATCATTATACATGGAGCGTCTGGCTCGAGCGCGAGCTGGGCCTCATGCTCGACTGGACGGTCTACCGACCGGTCGCGGCTCAGTCCGATGGGCGGCCCCAACCCGGACCGGCTGGCGTATATGGCCCCCACTGGCGATCAGACGTCGCGATACTGGCGCTGGCGCAACTAGTCGCGTGGCTCGTCGATGCCGTTACGCGCGCGCCGAGCGGGCTAGGCGGAGTAGCCGGCTGCGTGAGTTTGCTCTGCGACACCGGCGAGCATCTACCCCTCGACCCGGGTGTTCTCTGAGCAGGATGTTTACGAACCGCGCTC
>JASLGJ010000107.1 GCA_030150085.1 Candidatus Elarobacter sp.
GCCTACGGCTTCACGATGATGGTCAACAAGCTGATCGCCGACGAGAAGCCGACCCACGTCATCGCCGCCTTCGACAAGGGCCTGCCCCGCTCGCGCGTCGCGCTCTACGAGAACTACAAGGCCCAGCGGACCGAGACGCCCGACGAGCTGCGCTCGCAGTTCGCCCTGGTGCGCCGCGTGCTGGGCGTCTACGGCATCCCGATCGTCGAGGTGGACGGCGAGGAAGCCGACGACGTGATCGCGACCCTCGCCGCGCAGGCCGAGGCGCAGGGCAAGGACGTGCTCGTCGTGACCGGCGACAACGACCTGCTCCAGATCGTCGACGACCACACCACGGTGCTCGCCACGCGCCGCCGCATCAGCGAGCTCGCGCGCTACGACCCGGCCAAGGTGCGCGAGCGCTACGAGCTGGAGCCGCGCCAGCTGCCGGACTACCGCGGGCTCAAGGGCGACCCGTCCGACAACCTGCCCGGCATCCCCGGGGTGGGCGAGAAGACCGCGATCCAGCTGATCAAGAACGCCGGCTCGCTCGACGCGCTGCTGGCCGATCCGGCACTGGCCGGCAAGCCCAAGTGGGAAGCGCTGATCCGCGAGCACGGCGAGGTCGCGCGGGTGTGCCGCGACGTGTCGGTGATCAAGCGCGACCTGCCGCTGCAGCTGGACTGGGAGTCTGCGCTGTACGCGCCGGCCTCCAACGACGAGCTCTACAAGCTCTACCGCGAGCTCGAGTTCAAGACGCTGCTGAACAAGCTCGAGCCGCCCGCCACCCCGCAGCCGGTCGCGACCGAAGACGTGCTCGAAGGGACGTACGAGTCGTACACCTCGGTCACCGAGCCGTCGGACTACGCGCGCATCGTGGCGCTGCTCGACGCGGCGGCGGCGCAGGAGCGGGTCGCGGTGGCGACGCGCGGCGACGCGGTCGCGATCTCGACCGGCGACGGCACGGCGTTCGCGATCCTCGAGTCGGCGCTGGAGATCGAGTCCGTGCGGGCGGCGTTCGAGGCGCTGTGGGGCGGCGTGCCGCACCTGGTCGCCTACGACGCGAAGGCGCTCGTGCGCGAGCTGCGTCTCTCGCCGCGGCTGTTCGGCGACGACCCGATGGTGGCCGCGCACCTGCTCGACCCCAGCCGCAAGTTCGAGGACACCGACAAGATCGCCGGCGTGGAGCAGGCGGCGGGCATGTTCCTGGCCCGCAAGCTGCCCGACGACCAGGCCGCGGCGGCCGACGCGGCCGGCTTGCTGGCGCGCGCGACGCGGGCCGAGCTGGAGCGGCGCGGCCAGCACGCGCTCTACGAGGACGTCGAGCTGCCGCTGGTCTCGGTGCTGGCCAAGCTCGAGGGCGCGGGCGTCGCGCTCGACACCGAGGTGCTGCGCGAGCTCGCGCTGACGGTCGACGCCGACGTCGAGCGCCTGCAGCGCGAGATCTACGAGATCGCGGGCGAGGAGTTCAACCTCGGCTCGCCTCAACAACTCGGGCGGGTGCTGTTCGACAAGCTCGGGCTGCCGTCGGGGCGCAAGAACAAGACCGGCTACGCGACCGGGGTCGAGGTGCTGGGCGCGCTCGCGCGCAGCTTCCCCGTCGCGGCGAAGGTGCTGGAGTACCGCGAGGTCTCCAAGCTCAAGAACACCTACATCGACGTGCTGCCGCAGCTCGTCGGCCCCGACGGCCGGCTGCGCACGTACTTCAAGCAGACCGCGACCGCGACGGGCCGGCTCTCCTCGACCGATCCCAACCTGCAGAACATCCCGGTCCGCACGGAGCTCGGGCGCCAGGTGCGCAAGGCGTTCGTCGCGCCGAGCGACGACCGGGTGCTGCTGGCCGCCGACTACTCGCAGATCGAGCTGCGCCTGATGGCGCACCTCTCGGGCGACGAGGCGATGCGGCGCGCGTTCCACGAGCGCCAGGACATCCACGACTTCACCGCGCGCCAGATCTTCGACGTCGGCCCGCTGGCCGAGGTCGACCCCAACCAGCGCCGGATGGCGAAGTCGGTCAACTTCGGCCTGCTCTACGGCATGTCGGACTTCGGCCTGGCGCAGCGGCTGGAGATCGACCGCGGCACCGCCAAGGCGATGACCGAGGCCTACTTCGCGCGCTTTCCAAAAGTGCGGGACTACATCGAGGGCAGCCTCGACACCGCGCGCGAGAAGGGCTACGTCGAGACGCTGCTCGGCCGGCGCCGCTACATGCCCGACCTGCGTTCGCCCAACCACATGCTGCGCGCCGCCGCCGAGCGGGAAGCGACCAATGCCCCGCTCCAAGGCAGCGCCGCGGACCTGATGAAGCTCGCGATGGTGCGCCTGGACCGCCGCCTGACCGCCGAGATGCTCGACGCGATCATGCTGCTGCAGATCCACGACGAGCTGATCTTCGAGGTCGCGCGCGCGGATTTGGACACGGTGGCACGGATCGTGAAGAACGAGATGGAGAACGCGTACGAGCTGGCCGTGCCGCTCGAAGCGACGCTCAAGACGGGGCGCAACTGGTACGAGGTGGCGTCGTTCGAATTGGAAGCGGTCGAAGCCGAAGTCTGAGCCGCGGCGCGGCGGAAACGGAGACACCCACGATGGCTGCCACGGACACGCGGATCGCGTTCGTCATGTACCCCGTCACCGACATGGAGCGCGCGGTCGCGTTCTACCAGGACGTGCTCGGCCTGCGTAAGTCCGGCATCGACCAGCCGTACTGGGTGGAGTTCGAGGTCGCCGGCACGACGTTCGGCGTGGGCAACTTCGAGCAAGTCGGCAAACCCGGCACGGCCCAGTCCCTGGCCCTTGAAGTCGCCGACATGACGCAGTTCCGTGCCGCGCTGACGAGAGGTGGCGTTGAGAGTAGCGAGCCTTACGAGACCCCAATCTGCTTCATCTCGGCGGTGAGGGACCCCGATGGGAACCAGATCTGGCTGCACCAGGCGAAGGCGAGCTGAG
>JASLGJ010000162.1 GCA_030150085.1 Candidatus Elarobacter sp.
GCCGCGTACTCGCGCTGGGCCGCGTTGGGCGGCGCGGACGCGGCGAAGTAGCCGCCCCCGGCCAAGCTCTCCAGCTCCTCGCGCAGGCGGCCGGGGCGCGAGAGCGAGTCCTCGTCGTTGGTGAAGTCGGCGGTCAGCCGGCCGCGCAGTGCGAGCGCTTGGGCGCGCACCTCGCGCAGCGCGCCGGCCAGCTCGGCGCTCGCGCCGCTGGCGCGCTGCGGGACCGAGGCGGCGTAGGCGTCGAGCCGGTTGAGCGCCGCGTCGAGCGCGGAGAACTCGGCCATGTGGCGGGCGGTGAAGTCGTGCGCGGCCTGGTAGTCGGCCAGGCTCTGGCGCGCGCGCGGGTCGGGCTCGACCCGCAGCGGCGCCGAGAAGGTGCGGCCGTTCAGCACCACCCGCACGGTGTAGCGGCCCGGCACGACCGGCGGGCCGGTGCGCGGCCCGGCGTACTCGTCCTTGGCCGCGCCGCTCCAGCGCACCGGGCCGTCCTCGCGCAGGTCCCACGCCAGGCGGTTGATCCCGGCGAAGTTCGTCACCAGCGGCACCTCGCGCTCGTTCACGCGGGTCGTGCCGGCGATGTGCCGCACCACCCACCCGCGCGCGTCGAGGATCTCGAACGCGGGCGGGCTCGCCGCGGGTGCCGCCTGGTAGAAGGAGATCAGCGCGCCGCCGGGCGGGTTCTTGCCGGCGTAGCGGGTGTAGAGCCCCTGGTCGTCGGCGTGCAGGCTGAACGCGTACGCGGTGCGCGGGGCGAACAGCATCGCGCCGGCCGCCTCGGCCTGCGGGAGCTGCTGCAGCGGCGTGAGGTCGTCGAGCACGTAGAGCGCGCGGCCGTGCGTGCCCAGGATCAAGTCGTTCCAGCGCGGCTGGATGCGGATGTCGTAGGTGGCGACCGTCGGCAGCCCGAGCGCGGGCTTGCGCCAGTGCGCCCCGTCGTCGTACGAGAGCCAGAACGAGTTCTCCAGCCCCAGGTACACCAGGTGCGGGTTGCGCGCGTCGGCCCGGATCGCGCGCGCCTCCTGCGGCGGCAGCCCGTCGGCGATGCGCGCCCAGCGCGCGCCGTAGTCGTGCGTCACGAAGGCGTAGGGCGCGTGGTCGCCCAGGTAGTGGCGGTCGATCACGGCGTAGGCCGTGCCGGGGGCGAGCGGCGAGGGCGAGACCATCTCGGCCCGGCCGTCGGGCGGCACGCCGGGCGGCGTCACGTCGCGCCAGTGCTGGCCGCCGTCGCGGCTGAGCTGCACCAGGCCGTCGTCGGTCCCGACCCACAGCTCGCCCTTGGTCCTGGTCGAGGGCTCGATGTCGAGGATCGTGCCGGTCGCCTCGGCGCCGGTGTTGTCGAGCGCGAGCGGGCCGCCGGCCGCGATCTGGTGCGCCTTGTCGTTGCGGGTCAGGTCGGGCGAGATCGGCTTCCAGGTGCGCCCGCGGTCGCGCGACGCGAACACGACGTTGCCGCCGAACAGCGCGGTGCGCGGGTCGAACGGATCGAACGCGATCGGCGAGTCCCAGTTGAAGCGGTACGGCAGCCCGGCCGGCGCGAACGCCTGCGCGTCGGTCGCGACGTAGGCCCGCGCGCTCGTGGTGCGGTGCGCGGCGCGGTCGTAGACGATCAGAAAGCCGTTCTGCGCGTCGGCCCAGACCAGGTTGGGATCGCGCGGGTCGGGCCAGGCCCACTGCCCGTCGCCGCCCACGACCCGCTCCCAGGCCTCGTCGGGAATGCCGTCCGGGCGCAGGCCGTTCGAGGGCCCGCAGAAGCCGCTGTTGTCCTGCAGCCCGGCGCACACGCGGTACGGCGTCCCGTCGTCGTAGCCGACGTGGTAGACCTGCCCGATCGGCAGGTTGCGCGAGAACGACCAGGCCGCACCGCCGTCGAGGGTGAGCGCGTAGCCGCCGTCCTCGCCCGCGATCAGGCGCTTGGAGTCGTCGGGCGCGATCCACAGGTCGTGGTAGTCGACGTGCACGCCGCGCGCGATCGGCTTGAACGTCTTGCCGCCGTCCTTGGATTCCGAGAGCTCCTCGGAGACGCCGTAGACGTGGTCGGCGTCGTTCGGATCGACCCGCACGTGCGAGAAGTAGAAGAAGCGCTGGTCGACCAGGGTGTTCTTGGTCATCAGCTTCCAGCTCGCGCCGGCGTCGTCGGAGCGCCACAGGATGCCGTCGCTCTTGGACTCGATCAGCGCGTAGACGCGGTTGGGCTGGGACGGCGCGACGGCCAGGCCGATGCGCCCGGTCAGGCCCTCGGGCAGGCCGTGCCCGGCCAGCCGGTTCCACGTCCGGCCGCCGTCGGTCGACTTCCAGATCCCGTCGTCGGGGCCGCCGGACGAAAAGGTCCAGGGCTTGCGCTGGAACTGCCAGATGCCGGCGTAGAGCACGGCCGGGTTCTTGGGGTCGGCGACCAGCTCGGAGACCCCGCTGCGCGGGCCGACGTAGAGCGTCTTGGCCCAGGTCTTGCCGCCGTCGGTGGTGCGGTACACGCCGCGCTCGGGCGAGTCGGCGAAGGCGTCGCCCAGCGCCCCGACCAGCACGGTGTTGGGATCGCGCGGGTCGATCACGACCGAGGCGATGTACTTCGTCTGGGCCAGGCCGAGGTTGGTCCAGCTCTTGCCGCCGTCGGCGGAGCGGTACACGCCGTCGCCCCAGGTGACGTCGTTGCGCGGGTTGGTCTCGCCCGTCCCGGCCCACACCACCTCGTGGTTCTTCGGGTCGATCGCGAGCGCGCCGATCGAGGCCACGTTCTCGTGCTCGAACACCGGGGCCCAGGTCGCGCCGCCGTTGACCGTCTTCCAGATGCCGCCGCCGGCCGAGCCGAGGTAGTACAGCTTCGGGTCGCCCGCGACGGCCGGTCCGATCTCGCGGAAGGCGAGCCGGTTGTAGGGCGGGGTGGGCGAGGGCGCGGCCGAAGCCGCGGCGCCCGGCGAGCCGGACGGCAGCGGGCGCGCGGCCGGGTTCGCTTCGGGCGAGGTCTGGGCGAGCGCGAGCGCGCCCGCGGAAGAGACGAGCAGCGCCGTCAGGGCGGCGCGCAGGAACGAACGGAGCGTGGCGGTTCTCCTCGCGGGTCGTGAGCCGAAGCGACGAACCTACGAGGGAATGCCGAGACGTCCTGTTCGGCCCGGCGCTCTAGCCCGGGTAGCGGCGCGGGTTGATCACCACGACCGCGCCGCGGCGGCGCTGGAACAGCTTCCAGACGAACAGCGCGCCGACCACGATGGCCGCGACGAGCGCCGCGAAGATCACGATCTTGAGCACGAACGCCAGGATGACCAGGGCCACGATGCCGGCTGCGACCAGAGCCGTGAGCCGAATGAACAGTGCCATGATGCTCCCACGTACCGGCCGCCCGGGGACCGTGTTTCAGCCCGCGACGGTGTCCGGCAGGGTCGGACGGCGGGGGGACGCTTGCATTTGCGGCCGCCGGGGCGTACCCTAGGCGCATCATGGATGTGGGTGGAGTCCCTGCCGCCGGGACGATGGACATCGCGGCGAACGGAACCTCGGCGGTCGCGCTGAGCGTGCTCAAGGGCACCGAGCAGCTCGCCGCGGACGAGATGACCCGGCTGCTGTCGTCGCTCGGGGTCGGCGGCAACGTGAACGCCTCGGCCTAACGGCCTGCCCGCCTCGGCGGGAAGCGAACGCGCGTTCGACCAACTAGCGCCATTCCGTGGATGGCGCCTTTTCCGCGTTGCACCCCGTCGTCGGGACCTGGTGCGACGAGCACCTGCAGACCGCGACCCCGCCGCAGGCGCAGGCCCTCCCGCTCGCCGCCGGGGGCGCGCACGCCCTGATCTGCTCGCCGACCGGAACCGGCAAGACGCTGGCCGCCTTTCTGCCGGTGATGTCGCGCCTGGCCGAGCTGCGCGACGCCGACGAGCTGCTGGCCCGCACCTACTGCGTCTACGTCTCGCCGCTGCGCGCGCTGGGCTACGACGTCGAGCACAACCTGCGCCGCCCGCTGCGCGAGATGGGCCTGCTGGAGCGGCCCAACACCGAGCGGGCCCGGGTCCGCCGCGGGCGGGTGCGCGAGACCCACGTGCGGACCGGGGTGCGGACCGGCGACACCCCGGTCGAGGAGCGGCGCCTGATGATGCGCCGCCCGCCCCACGTGCTGCTCACCACGCCCGAGTCGCTCGCGCTGCTGGTCGCGATGGACTCCTACCGCAAGGGCCTCAGCCACGTCGAGACGGTGATCGTCGACGAGGTCCACGCCCTGGCCGGGACCAAGCGCGGCGCGCAGCTCGCGCTGCTGCTGGAGTCGCTGGCGGAGCTGACCCGCGCGCCGCTGCGCCGGGTCGGGCTGTCGGCCACGGTCGCCCCGCTGGAGCGCGTCGCGGCCTACCTGGCCGGCACGGAGCGGGCCTGCGAGGTGGTCGACTGCCGCGGCCTGCGCGAGCTGCGGCTCGACGTGACGGCGCCCTTCGCGGGTGCGATGGCGCCGCTCGCGCAGTGCGCTCGCACCGCCTACGCGCTGACCCGGGACGTGCGCTCCACGCTGGTGTTCTGCAACGTGCGCAGCCAGGCCGAACGGGTCGCCCACGAGATGGAGGCGGCGGGCGAGCCGGCGGCCGAGATCGCGGTCGCCGGCGACGTTCCGCAGCCCTCGACCGAGAAGCGCGACCGGCGGATCGGGGTGCACCACAGCGCGCTCGAGCGCAACGTGCGCCACCGCACCGAGGCCGAGCTGCGCGGCGGCAAGCTGCGCACCGTGGTCTGCTCGACCTCGCTGGAGCTGGGGGTCGACATCGGCTACGTCGACCGGGTGCTGGTGCTGGGCGGCGCGCGCGGCATGACGCCGACGCTGCAGCGGGTCGGGCGGGCCGGTCACCGCCCCGGCGCGGTCGCGAGCGGCGTGGTGATCGCGCAGGACCGCGACGACATCGTCGAAGCGGCCGCGACGCGGCGCTGCATCCGTGACGGCGTGCTGGAGGAGATCGTGGTGCCCGACGCGCCGCTCGACGTGCTCGCGCAGTGGCTGGTGGGCCTGTGCGCGCCCGACAACCGCGTCGCGCTCGCCGACGCGCTCGCGCTGGCCCGCCGCGCCTATCCGTTTCGCGCGCTGGCCGAGCGCGATCTGCGCGCCTGCGCGGCGTACTTGAGCGGAGGCGGCGCGGGACCCGACGAGGCCCACGTGCGCCGCATCGGGATGGACGGCGAGGCGGTGTACGGCCTGGGGCGCGAGCCGTCGAGCGCGTACTTCGAGAACGTCGGCACGATCCCCGACGAGCAGACCGTCGCGGTCGCCGGGGCGGGCGGGCACGGTATCGGCCGGCTCGACGAGAGCTTCGCCGCGAGCCTGCGCGAGGGCGACGTGATCCTGCTCGAAGGGCGCACCCTGCGGGTCAAGGAGGTCGGCCCGCGCGGTCTGCGGGTCGAGCCGCACGCCGGCCGGCCGACCGTGCCGAGCTGGAGCTCGCACATGCGGGGCGTCCCGCGCGAGCTGGCGCGCGAGATCGACGCCTTGCGCAACGGCGTCGCCGGCGCCCTGCGCGACGGGACGCGCGCGGCCCTGGCGTACCTGAGATCGCGCTACGGCCTGGAAGGCGTGGAAGCGGCGCACGTGGTGCGCTACGTCGCGCAGCAGCTCGCGCTCTCCGCCATGCCGGCGGCGGGCCGGCCGGTGATCGAGCTCTACCGCATGGACAAGCGCCAGACCGCAGTCTTCCACACCATGGCGGGCCGGCGCGTCAACGAGACGCTGGCGCGGGTGGTGGGGGCGCGGCTGCACGCGCGCCACCGCGTGTCGAGCACGCTCACCAGCGACGACGGCGGGTTTCTGGTCGGCTTGCCGGCGCGCAAGGCGGTGCCCGACGCGGCCTGGGCGGCGCTGCTGGGCGCGGACGGCTTCGAGGCCGACCTGCTCGCCGCGCTGCGCGCGGGCGCCATGCTGCGCCAGCAGTTCCGCTACGTCGCCAACACCGGCCTCTTGGTGCTGCGGCGCGCCGGCGGGCGCTCGATCCGGGGCGGCGCGCTGCGCTGGAACGCGGCCAAGATCTTCGATCGCCTGTGGGAGGCCGAGCCCGACTTCCCGCTGATCCGCGAGACGGTCCGGGTGGTGACGCGCGAGCTGCTCGACGCCCCCGGCGCGCTGGAGTATCTCGAAAGCCTCGAAGGCGAGCCGCGCGTGCTGCACCCGGCCGCCGCGACCCCGTTCACCTTCGGCGTGGTCACCTCGTCGTTCAGCGACTCGGTGGTGATGGACGACCGCACGAGCATGGTCGAAGCGCTCCACGAGCGCGTGCTCGCCATGCTCGGCGAAACGCCGGAAGAGGAGATCGACGTGCTCGCGCGAGCCGCGAACGCCGCCGACGGCGGCGATGCGGACCACGCCGACGCCCGGCTTGGCAAGGCC
>JASLGJ010000182.1 GCA_030150085.1 Candidatus Elarobacter sp.
GCCCGCGCCGGGACGGCGGCCGGCTGAACGCCCGCGCGAGGCGGCGGCGCGCGGTTCTGCGCGCGGCCGTGTCCGTGGGCTCGACCTGCGTGACGGAGAGCCGCAAGGCGATCTCCAGCGACGCGGCCGCCGTCCTGCGGACCGCCGACACGATCGGCTTTCAGCTCGGCAGCGCGAGCGCCGTCTTCCGCCGCAGCGAGCTCGACGAGCATCCCGGTACGTCGATCGTGACGCGGCCCGGCGGGCGAACGGCGTCGTCCATCAACCACGGCTGCACCAATCCCGATACGGGCCGAACAACGGCAGCGCCGACAGCTTCGAGGCCCGCACGACTGGCACTTCACGCCCGGCCCGGGCCGTTCGCCGTAACGCTGTCGGTCGTCGGCACGAGCCAAGCCTCGGCACCGATGGGGCGGACACCCGATGATCCGGCTCTGCACGCCCAAGTGCGATGCGAGCGGGTCCAGTTCGCCCAACAGCCCGCTCGTGCGCGTCGCGCGGAACGATACGCTCGATGCGACCGGCGCGGTCGCGTTCGCCGGCGCATCCCGCACCGATCCATCGTCGGCACGTACATCGGAAAGACGAACGTGAGCGGTTGTCCCACCGTGTCCACGGAAACCGAGGATGGGCAGCGGATGTCCGCGACCGTGGTCTAGGTTGCCTTGGTGCACGATCTTTTGGCCCACGCTCCGGTCGGCTTCAAAAAGCCGGTATCAGTCCGGCATACGAGCTGGACTTCGGACCAGAGCGTCAGCCAGGGGAACGAAACAGGTCCAGAAAGTTCGCACTTTCTGGACCTGTACAGGTTGCGGGGACAGGATTTGAACCTGTGACCTTCGGGTTATGAGCCCGACGAGCTACCGGACTGCTCCACCCCGCGACGGCCGACGGTTACTATACCGCGACGTCGAAGCGGAGTCAAGATGCCCGCGCTCGATATCGCCGCCCTGCCCAAAGTCCAGCTCCACTGCCACCTCGAGGGGACCGTGCGCGCCGCGACCTTTCGCGAGCTCGCCGCGAAGCGCGGCATCGAGCTGGGCGAGCGGGCCGACCCGGCCCGCACCTACGCCTTCGAGACCTTCGGCGAGTTCCTGCTCCTGTTCGGGAAGGTCTGCCGGGCCCTGCGCGAGCCCGAGGACTACGCCCGCATCGCGCGCGACTACGTCGCCGACGCCGCGGCCGAAGGCGTCCGCTACGCGGAGCTCTTCGTCTCGCCGTCGGTCTGGACGTACGTCCATCCCGGCCTGGACGTCCGCGCCACGGTGGAAGCACTGCGCCAGGCGCTCGACGAGGCCGGCCGCCCGCTGGGGGTCGAGGTCGCGCTGATCGCCGACCTGACCCGCAACTTCGGGGCCGAGCGCGCCGAGTCGATCGCCCGCCTCGCGGTGAGCCTGCGCGACCTGGGCGTGATCGGGATCGGCCTGGGCGGCGACGAGGCCAACTGGCCCCCCGAGCCGTTCGCCCGGGCCTACGCCATCGCGCGCGAGGGCGGCCTGCACGGCGTCGTCCACGCCGGCGAAGCCGCCGGCCCGGCCAGCGTCCGCGCCGCGGTGGAAGTGCTGGGCGCCGAGCGGATCGGCCACGGCGTGCGCGCGGTGGAAGACCCGGCGGTGGTCGAGCTGCTCGCGCAGCGCGGCATCCCGCTGGAGATCTGCCCGACCTCGAACCGCCTCACCGGCGCCGCCCCGCTCGACCGCCCGCACCCCGTCGGCGCGCTCGACGCGGCGGGCTGCGTGGTCACGCTGGACGCCGACGATCCGGCCCTGTTCGGCACGACCCTGCTCGACGAGTACCGCCTGGTCGCCGACTGGCTGGGCGAGGACGCCGTGCTGCGCTTCGCCCGCAACGGGATCGACGCGTCGTTCGCGCCCGAACCGGCCAAGGGGCGCCTGCGCGCGGAACTCGCCGCTTTCGCGGAAACGTTCGGGAAACCGGCCGTCCGAACGCGAAGGTCCTGAACGGCATGGCCGGTCACACCCACTTCGAAGAATCGACCGAGGAATATCTCGAGGCGGTCTACCGCCTGGAGCGGGAAGGCCCGGGCGTCAGCACGTCCGGCCTCGCGGCCGACCTGGGCGTCGCGCCGGCCTCGGTCTCGGGCATGCTCAAGAAGCTGGGCGCCGACGGCTACCTCTCCTACGAGGCGCGCGGGCAGGCCAAGCTGACCGAGAAGGGCCTGACCGTCGCGGTGCGCGTCATGCGCCGCAACCGCCTGGCCGAGGTGTTCCTGCACGACATGCTGGGCATGCCGTGGGACCAGGTCCACGAGGAGGCCTGCCGGCTCGAGCACGCCATCTCCGAGCGGGTCGAGGAGCGGCTCGTGGCGGTCCTGGGCGACCCGAAATTCTGCCCGCACGGGCTGCCCATCCCGTCGGCCGACCTGACCACCCCGCCGCGCGTCGGGGCGCGCCTGTCGGACGCCCAACCCGGCACGACCGTCCGCGTGGTCGAGGTCGTCGAGGATGCGCCCGAGACGTTGCGCTACCTCGACCGCATCGGATTGCGCCCCGGCGCAGAGATCGACGTCGTCGAACGCGGTCCGCTGGGCGGGCCGATCACCGTCGAAGGGGCGAGCGGCCGCACCGCGATCTCGCTCGAGCTGGCGCGATTGATCGCGGTCTCCACGGAGGCGAGCCCGGCTCTGAGCGCGTGACCGTCACCAACTTCCTCATCGTCGTCAACGTACTCGCGTTCGTCTGGGAGCTGACGTCCGGCAGCATCAACTCCGGGGTCGGCGACCTGGTCGGCTACGATGTCACGTACCGCGGAGCGTGGTGGGAAATCTTCACCGGCGCGTTCC
>JASLGJ010000208.1 GCA_030150085.1 Candidatus Elarobacter sp.
GCGGCGAGCGCGGTGTCGGACTCGCCTTCGAGCGCGATCAGCGCGAGGACCGCGCCGCAGTCGAACTCGTCGCCCTCGCGGGCCACGTTCCCGGCCAGCCGGCCGCTGGCGGGCGACTCGACCTCGTAGTTGATCTTGTCGGTGGCGACCTCGAGCAGCGGCTCGCCCTCGCGCACCGTGTCGCCGGGCTGCTTGATCCAGCGCGCGATCGTGCCGCTGGTCATCGTCAGCCCGAGCTTGGGCATCACGATCTCGACCGGCATTTAAACTTCGCGCCGGACCAGGCGGCGGGCCGCGTCGGCGATCATCGCGGCCTTGGGATACATCGCTTCCTGCAGCGCGGGCGCGAACGGCACCGGCACGTGCGCCGCGCCCAGGCGTAGCACGGGCCCGTCGAGGTCGTCGAAGCACTCCTCGCCGATCCAGGCCGCGAGCTCGGCGCCCACCCCGGCGACCCGCACCGCCTCGTGCGCGACGACCACCCGGTGGGTGCGCGCGACGGCGTTCGCGACCGCGTCGTAGTCGAGCGGCCAGACCGAGCGCAGGTTGATCACCGTCGCCTCGATCCCGTCCTGCTCCAGCACCTTGGCCGCCTCGAGCGCGCGCCCGACGGTGATGCCGTAGGTGATGATCGCGACGTCGTCCCCTTCGCGCATGGTCTTGGCGCGCCCGATCGGGACGACGAAGTCGGCGTCGTCGGGCACCGCGCCCTTCTGCGGGAAGAGCAGCTTGTGCTCGAAGTACAGGGTCGGGTTGTTGCTGCGGATGGCGGCCTTGAGCAGGCCCTTGGCGTCCTCGGCGTCGGCCGGGACGACCACTTCCAGCCCGGGCGTGTGGACGAACCACCCTTCGAGCGCCTGCGAGTGCTGCGAGCCGGCCGACTTGGTGATCCCGTCGGGCGCGCGCAGCGTCATCGGGACGTTGCACTGGTCGCCGAACATGTAGCGAATCTTGGCGGCCTGGTTCACCACCTCGTCCATCGCGCAGGTGATGAAGTCGGCGAAGTGCATGTCGACCACCGGCCGGCAGCCGGTCAGCGCCGCGCCGACGCCCGCGCCGACCAGCGCCGCCTCGGAGATCGGCGTGTCGCGCACGCGCTCAAGGCCAAACTCCTGCGGCAGGTCCTTGAACTGGCCGAAGATCCCGCCTTGCTTGGCGATGTCCTCGCCCATCAGGAACACGGTCGGATCGCGCCGCATCTCCTCCTGCATCGCCTCGAGCGTGGCGTCGGAGAAGCTCATCGTACGAGCCATGTCGTTAGTGACCGCTCCCCTGTGACCCGAGCCCGACTTTGGGCGCGAACGGCATGAGCGCGTCGCGCTCGCGGGTGATGTTCGTGTTGACCGGGTTGCCCGGCTCGCGGTCGCCGGCGTAGGCGCCGTAGAACGCTTCGTTGGCGTCGGGGGCGGGCGAGCTCATGGCGAACGCGACCGCGTCGGCGAACTCCTCGCGCGCGTCCTGCCAGATGCGCTCGAACTCCGCCGCCGAGAGCGCGTCGCCCAGCGTGAGCTGCATGCGCGTGATCGGGTCGTCGGCGCTCATCACGTCGGCGACCTCGCTCTTCTCGCGGTAGCGCTCGGGGTCGCCGATGAAGTGCCCGCGCGCGCGGTACGTCTTGCACTCGACGAAGGTCGGCCCGCCGCCCGAGCGGGCCCGCGCGACCGCCTCGCCGACCGCGTCGTGCACCGCGAAGGCGTCGAAGCCGTCGACGATGCGCGAGGGCATGCCGTAACCGTCGGCGCGAATGGCGACGTCGCGGATCTTCATCGTCTCGGCCGTCGAGGTGGTCGAGGCGTAGCGGTTGTTCTCGAGCACGAAGATGGCCGGCAGGTTCCAGATCGCGCACAGGTTGAGGTTCTCGTGGAACGGGCCGCGGTTGGTCGCGCCGTCGCCGAAGAAGCAGACCGCGACCTGGTCGGTCTTGCGCTGCTGGGCCGAGAGCGCGGCCCCCGCGACCAGCCCGAAGCCGCCCGCCACCACGCCGTTGGCGCCCAGCATGCCGACCGAGAAGTCGGCGATGTGCATCGAACCGCCCTTGCCGCCGCAGATCCCGGTCGAGCGGGCCATCAGCTCGGCGACCATGCCGCGCATCTCGGTCCCCTTGGCCAGGGTGTGCCCGTGGCCGCGGTGGGTCGAGGCGATGCTGTCGTCGGGCCGCAGGTGGGCGCAAGTGCCCGCCGCGACCGCTTCCTGCCCGATCGAGAGGTGGGCGAAGCCGGGCACGTCGCCGGCCAGGAAGTGCTTCTCGATACCTTCCTCGAGCACGCGGATGCGGATCATCATCCGCAGCATGGCGAGCCCGAGCTCGCGGCGCTCGTCGTACAGGACGCTAGCCACCTGAGCCAAGGACAACTCTCCTGTCGGCAATGTCGAGCGCGTCGGTCGCGGCGCGCGCCGCCGCGATCACGGCCGTGCGCACCTCGGCCTTCACGCCGCGGTAACGAAAGGTGGGAACGGAAACCGAGAGCGCGCCCGCGACCGCGCCGTCGCGGCCGAAGAACGGCGCGGCGACGCAGCAGACGCCCTCGCAGAACTCTTCGAGGTCCTCGCTGTAGCCGCGCCGGCGCACCCGCTCCAGGCCGGCCTCGATCGCGTTGAGGTCGATCACCGTGTTGGCGGTCAGGCGGCGCGGCGGGTGGGCCGCGAAGTGCTCGTGCACCGCGGCCCGGTCGCGGTAGGCGAGCACCGCCTTGCCGAGCGCGCGGGCGTGCAGGTCGGCCGAGTAGCCGCGGTGCAGCGCGTGGACGCGGACCCGCTGGCGCGACTGGACGATCTCGCTGATGACCACCTCGTTGCCCTGCAGCATCGCCAGGTAGGCGTTCTCCGCGGTCCGCGCGCCCAGCCCGCTGACGATCGTGCGCAGCTCGGGCTCGACCGGCCACGAGCGCGCGTAGGCGTCGCCCAGGCGAGCGGCCTTGGCGCCCAGCCCGTAGGCCCCGCGCTCGTCGCGCGAGGCGTAGCCGTCGGCGAGCAGCGTGTTCATGACGTGGTACGCGCTGGAGATGTTGAGGTCGAGCGCGGCGGCGAGCTGTTTGATCGGAACCGGCTCCTCCGCCTCAGCGAGATAGTCGAGCACGCGAAAGGCGCGCCGCACGGTACCAAGCAGCTCTGCCATTTCAAATACTGAAATCCAGTTCGGAATGGTCGAACATGTGCCGCCACGATACTGCGGCCGGGAAGGTGTGTCAAGGGTTTCCCAGTTC
>JASLGJ010000216.1 GCA_030150085.1 Candidatus Elarobacter sp.
CCGCCGCCGCGCTCTTGGCGTCCATGTACACGCTGGCCGACTTCGAGGCGTCCGCGAAGCCCCCGATCGCCTTGAGGATGAAGCCGTAGAAGAACGCGCCCAGGCCGAAGCCCATCACGACCATGCCGCTGGCCAGGCCGCGCTTGTCGGGGAACCACTTGGTCACCGTCGCGACCGGCGTGATGTAGGCCATGCCGTTGCCGAAGCCGCCGATGACGCCGTAGGTCAGGTCCCACCACCAGACGGCGTGCGGGCCGAGCGCGGCGAGCAGGTTGCCGACGCCCCACAGGACGACGCCGGTGATGGTGACGGTGCGCGGGCCGACGCGGTCCTGCCAGCGCCCGCCGAACACCGCGCCGATGCCCAGCGCGAAGATCGCGATGCCGAAGATCAAGCTGGTGGAGGTCGCGTCCCAGCCGAACGCCGCCCGCAGCGGGGTGGTGAAGTTGCTCCAGGCGTAGGCCGTGCCGAGCAGGATCATCACGATGACCCCGGCCCAGGCGATCGCCCAGCGGTTGGTTCCCGCGGATGCGCTTGTTGCCATGGCGGTACTCCCTCGGAAGAAGGTTGCTTGTGCCGTGCTTTGGATCACATCGCGCGGCTCCTCTCGGTCGTACCACTTTATGCCCCGGACGGGACCTCCGGCCGGGGGTCGTCTTCGGCCTCAGGCAGCTGGTTCGCGGGCCGGGCCTTTGAAGACGGCGAACAGGAGCAGCAGCGAGGGGATCAGGACGAGCGCGCCCGCCGCGGCGGCGATCAGGAAGGCTTGCAGCATCGCGGGCTGCGCGGCCGCGTTCGCGAGCGTCCAGCGGCCGGGGACGATGGCCGGGGCTTGCGCGCCGAACCAGCCGGCCAGCACGGCGAGCGCTTCGGCGCCGACGGCGGCGCGCGCGAGCAGGTCGTAGCCGCGCGCGACGAGCAGCATCACGGCCGCGCCGAGCAGCATCGCGACGAGGATCGCCAGGCGCGCGGTCGGGCCGGTCAGGGCCGCGAAGAACTCCGGCAGCGCGGCGCGCGCGAGCAGCGCCGGAACGAGCCCGAGCGCCCAGACCGCGAGCGTGGCGCGCACCGCGCGGCGGCGGAAGTCGGCGCGCAGCTCGCCCGACGGCGTCTCGCGCAGCATGAACACCGCCGCGACCTGCGCGCACAGCGCGACCGCGAACGCGCCGACGGCCAGCGCGAAGGGCGAGGTCCAGGCGTACGTGCCGGTCGCGAGCGCGCCGACCGCGTCGCCCAAGAAGAACGGCGCCAGGAGGGAGGTCGCGCCGAACACGATCGTCCAGGCGCGCGCCAGCGCGACGTCGTCCGAAGCGTAGTTGCGGAACACGAAGGCCGAGCCGCGCAGCACGATGCCGAGCAACCCCAGCGTGAGCGGCGCGTTCAAGCCGGTCGCGAGGTCGGCGAAGGCGGGCGGAAAGCACGTGAACATCACCACGATCGCGAAGATCAGCCAGACGTGGTTGGACTCCCAGACCGGGCCGATCGCGTCGGAGATCGCGTCGCGCTGCGCGTCGCGGCGCGGGCCGCTGGCGAGCAGGTCCCACACCCCGCCGCCGAAGTCCGCTCCGCCGAAGACCGCGTAGAGCGCGATCGCGGCCAGCGCGACCAGCGCGGCGCCGTACGCGAGCGTCACGCCGCGCCCTCCGGGCGCGGCGCGAGCGAGGTGCGCTTGCCGCCCTGCGGCTTGCGGCCGACCCGCCGCAGCAGCCACCAGCACATCGCGGCCAGGACCACGTACACCACCGAGAAGCCGTAGAACTGCAGGGCCAGACCGGGCGCGCTCGTCACCGCGTCGCTGGTGCGCAGCAGGCCGCGCGCGACCCAGGGCTGGCGCCCGAACTCGGTCACGAACCAGCCCGCCTCGGTCGCGACCACCGAGAGCGGCCCGCCCAGCGCGATCGCGGCCAGCAGCCAGCCCGGGCTGTTCCTGCGGCGCAGCGCGAAGACGGCCCAGGCCAGCGCGATCGCGAGCATCGCGCTGGCGCTGCCGACCATCGCGTCGAAGCTGTAGTGGACCGCCGCGACCGGCGGGCGGTCGTCGTTGGGCACGCGGTCCAGGCCCGTCACCTGCGCGCGCGGGTCGAACGCGACCAGCAGGCTGAGCGCGCCGGGGATCTCGATCGCGTAGCGGTTCTCGCCCTCGCCGACCAGGCCGCCGATCGTCATCGGCGCGCCGCGCTGCGTCTTCCAGAGCGCCTCCATCGAGGCGAACTTGGCCGGCTCGTTCTCGGCGTCGAAGCGCGCGATCACGTCGCCGGCCACGAACTGGGCCGCGATGGCGAGCGCGGCGACCGTCATGCCGATGCGCAGGCCCGCCCGCACCTGCGCGCGGTGCTCCCCGTCGGGGTTGCGCCGCAGCAGGGCGAGCGCGCAGACCGCCGCCGCGCAGAAGCCGGTCAGGACGTAGGCCGCGATCGTGGTGTGCAGCACCTCGACCGCCCACGGCCGGGCGAACATCGCGACGTAGGGCTGCACGTCGACCACCTTGCCGTCCACCAGGCGAAAGCCGGTCGGCAGGTTCATCCAGGCGTTGACCAGGGTGACGAAGCCCGCCGAGACCGGCCCGGCCAGCGCGATCGGGAGCGCGCTCAGCCAGTGCTGCACCGGCGTCAGGCGCTCCCAGCCGTACAGGTAGAGCCCGATGAAGATCGCCTCGATGAAGAACGCGAAGCCCTCCAGCCCGAACGGCAGGCCGATGATGCCGCCCGCGTAGCGCATGAACCGCGGCCACAGCAGGCCCAGCTCGAACGACAGGATCGTGCCCGAGACCGCGCCGACCGCGAACAGGATCGCCATGCCCTTGGCCCAGGTGCGGGCCAGGTCGTAGTAGGCGCGCCGCTTGGTGCGCAGCCACAGCCCCTCGGCGGCGAACACCAGCAGCGGCAAGCCCACGCCCAGCGCGGCGAACACGATGTGGAACGCCAGCGACGTCCCCATCTGGGCCCGAGCGGCGATCACCTGGTCCATGTCGCTCATTGTATGCCCGGGACCGGCGCGGCCGGTGCGGCTTTTGCGACGATCCCGGGCGGGAGACCGGCTACCGGCCGAGCCGGGTCAGCGTGCGCTGGGCCGCGGCGACGGCGACGGCGCGGGCGAGCCGGGAAGGGCGTCCAGGCCGAGCATGAACGAGAGGTCCGAGGCGTACGGCGTCCCGGTCGGCTGGGGCACCGGCGTCGGCGTGGGCCCTTCACCGACCTTGCGTGCGGCCGGGTGCGACGCCACCGGCCGCACGCGCACCACGATGACGTGGCCGCCGCGCACCCCGCGCAGCGCGCTGCTCGAAGGCTGCTGGACGGCCGCGAAGGCGTGGCACTGCACGCAGGTCGAGGTGCGCTGGAAGTACGTCTCGAGGGTCGAGTTGGCGGCGTACTGGGCCGGGATGAACTCGCTGACGTTGACCCCGTTGGCGCCGCCCGCGCCTTTGGGCAGCTCGGCGTCGAGCGTCGGCCACTGGACCTGGGTGAGCTGGTAGTAGCGGAACACCGAGCCGGCCGGCAGCGCGGCGTGGAACGACCCGGTCGAGCCGGTCGCTTGCGGGTCGAGCGGGGTCAGGCGCACGATCTGGCTGGGCCCGTAGTTGCAGCCGGCGCTCGGGCACGGGTAGGGGTTCACGTTGGGGCTCTTGCTCGGCGTGGCCGCGTTGTAGAACAGCCACGGCCGCGGCGACGAGACCGGCTGGCCGGCGGTCGGGTCGTTGTCGACGTGCTCGAAGGTGGCCCACAGGAACTGCTGCGCGCCGGGCATCTTGCGGATGATGTGCAGGCCCACCAGGCCCACCGCGTGGTTCGCCTGCAAGCCGATCGGTTTGCCGCCCACGGTGTCGTTGGCCGGGTACTGCAGGTCGACCGGCTGCGGAAACACCAGGAAGGTCGGGAACAGCTGCGCGGCCTTCGCCTTGTCGAGGTTGCCCTGGGCGTCCAGCGGGGCGGGGCCCAGGTCGAGCAGCGCCGCCTTGACCTCGACCGCGCCGATCCCCAGCCCGTACTTCGCCGGCCGGTTGCGGCAGTCGTAGTCGTTCGCGCCCTTGGGCAGGCGCAGGCCGGCCGGTCCGCTCGCGCAGCCGTACTGGGCGCTGGCGTACTGGAGCTGGTTGCTCCAGATGTAGTCCTGCTCGTCGCGGTCGACCCAGATGTCGTAGAACACCAGCGGCGTGTATTTCAGCCCGCTCGCGCTCTGGACCGGGCGCTGGCCGGCGATCCAGCCTTGCGAGAAGGCTTGGCCGATGCCGGAGAACTCGACCGTGTTGCCCAGCAGCTTGCTCGTCGCGCTCAGGGTCAGCTTGCGGTGCGCTTGCGCCGGTTTGGGGTTGGCGACGAAGATGTCGACCGGGCGGTTGTAGCTCTCCCAGACGGTGCGCGGCGCGTTGCTCGTGCCGAACGACGCGTTGGGGTCGGGCATCCCGTACTGGCTCGCGCCGGGCAGCGCGGGCCAGTTCATGTAGATGAACTGCTGCCAGGCGATGCAGTCGGCGGTCGATTGGCCGGCCGCGAAGCTCTCGGCCCCGTTCTGGAACGGCGGGAAGGCCGGCGGCATGGTCGGCTTCACCGTCAGCGGGTGGAAGTTCGTCGTGCAGAAATCCGAGCTCGCCGCGCGCGCGCCCGTGCCGTGCGGCTGCAGCACGATGGTCGCCGCGGCCAGCGTGACCGCGAAGCCGGCCAGAGCCACGGCGAGCCGTCGAAAAAGAGCCATTCGGTGGCACCTCCTGGGAGCTTGGTCGAGCGAGCTTTTGCCAGGTGCGGATCGTTCTCCGCCCGCCCGGGTTATAAGCCCGGTATGAACGGATGGCTGCTGGCGGGGACGACGTTCCTCGCCTCGGGGGTCGAGGCGGTCGAGGCGCTGACGATCGTGCTCGCGGTCGGGGTCGCGCGCTCGTGGCGCACGGCGTTCCAGGGCGCGGCGCTGGGACTGCTGGTGCTGGCGGTCGTCGTGGCGGTGTTCGGGCCGCTGCTGCGCTTCGTGCCGCTGGACGCGCTCAAGCTGGCGATCGGCCTGCTGCTGGCGCTGTTCGGCTTGGCCTGGCTGCGCAAGGCGATCCTGCGCTACGCCGGGCGCAAAGCCTTGCGCGACGAGGACGCCAACTACGCGCGCGAGGTGCGCGCGCTGCGCGCCGCGGGAGCCGCGCCGGATCCCCGGCACGCCGACCGCACGGCCGTCGCGACGGCGTTCAACGCCGTCCTGCTCGAAGGGCTCGAGGTCGCGGTGATCGTGGTGACCTTCGGTGCGGCCTCGAGCGCGGCGCTGGCCTGGTCGGCGACCGGCGCGGTGGCGGCGGTCCTGGCCGTGGTGGCGCTGGGCCTGGCGCTGCGCCGCCCGGCCTCGCGCGTGCCCGAGAACGCGATGAAGTTCGCGGTCGGCATCATGCTGGTCTCGTTCGGCACGTTCTGGGCCGGGGAGGGGCTGGGCATCGCCTGGTGGCGCGCGGACCTCTCGCTCCCGCTCCTGATCGCGGCCTACCTCGCGGTCAGCGGGCTGCTGGTGCTGGCCGCGCGCCGGCCGGTCCGCGCCCAGGCGGTCTCGTGAGGGCGCTGGCCGCGGTCTGGGAGTTCGTCGCGGGCGAGTCGCGCCTGGGGCCGCTCGGCCTGGCGGTCGCGTTCCTCGCCGCCTTTCTGCTGTTACGGGCGCCCGGCGTGCCCGGCCCGCTGGTCGGCGCGGTCTTCGCCGCGCTCGTCGCCGCCGCGCTCGCCGTCTCGGTGTTCGAGCGCGCCTGACGGCCCGGCGAACGCGCCGTAGGGCGGCGGGGTGGCGCGCGCGCCCTTGACCGCGTGCCACAGCACGTCGTTGAGGGTCGCGTCGTCGACCCGGTCGGCGTCCGCGAAGTCCATCCGCGCCGAGTCGGCGGCGCGGTAGGCGCTCGCGCCGTTCTTGGCGTTGAGGTCCGTGCGGGCCGGGAGGGCGTCGAACGGGCGCAGGTCGGGCACGGCGCGGAAGGCCGCCGTGAGCGGGGCCGCGCCGGCGTCGTAGGGCGTCAGCGGCGGCAGCCCGAGCAGCAGCTCCATGGTGCGCAGCACCGAGGCCTGGGTGTAGTGCGCGTGCTGCACGCCGCCCGCCGCGTAGGGTGAGATCAGGTAGAGCGTCGTGCGCTGCGCGTCGACGTGGTCGGGCCCGTTCTGCGCGTCGTCCTCGATCACGAAGAGCGCCGTGCTGGCCCAGTCCGCGCTGTGCGAGACGGCTTCGGCGAGCTTGCCCACGGCGAGGTCGTTGTCGGCCACCATCGCCTGCGGGGTGGGGCGCCCGGCGCGCGTGCCGCTGGTGTGGTCGCGCGGGAAGCGCACGATCTCGAGCTGCGGCAGGGTGCGGGTGCGCTCGAACGCGTCGAACTCGCGCTTCCACTCGGCGAAGCGGTCGACGTCGGCGATGTCCATGTCGTAGGCGGGGAAGGCGCGGTCGGTGCGCGGGCGCAGCACGTCCGAGCCGACCGAGACCGGCGTCGGCCCGGCCGGCCCGCCGCTGACGAACTCGCCGTAGTCGCGCAGGCTCACCCCGTGCCGCACCGCGTCGTCCCACAGGTAGCCGGCGTGCGGCACCGACGCTTCCGCGCCGTCCTCGAAGTCGTAGTAGGCCCGCCGGTCGGAGTACTGCTGCGGCCACATCTTCTCGAGGTAGTCGTTGGCGATCGCGGCGGTGGCCCAGTTGTGGCCGTCCGCGCTGATGTGCGCGTCGGCGAAGAAACGGTCGAAGGTGCCGAAGCGGCGCGCCAGCGCGTGCTGGTTGGGGGTGACGCTCTCGCCGAACAGCACCAGGCTCGGGTCGCCGTCGGCCTCGGTGAGGTCGCCGAGGACCTGGTCGTACGTGCGGTTCTCCTTGATGACGTAGATGACGTGGCGGATCGGGCCGTTCGCGCGCAGCACCGAGTCGGGCGGCGGCGCGGGCTCGTGCTGCATCAGGTCGCGCACGTCGGCCAGCCCGCGCGCCAGCGCGGCGTCGTCGGGCAGGGCGACGCGGCGGATCGAGCCGACGAGCTGGCGGGCGACGTACTGCGCCTGCCCCGCATCGGGCGCGCCGGGGCGGAACTGCGGGTTGGGATGGCTGGACTCGCCCTTGCCGTCGGCGACGTAGAGCGCGCCGCGCGCGCCGTCGACCGCGAGCGCGGTCGGATACCAGCCGGTGGGAATGGCACCCAGCGCCCGCAGCGGCGCGCTCGCGGCGCGGCCCGTACCCCGGTCGTTCGCGCTCACGCGGAACACCGCGATCGCGTTGGCCGCGCCGCACGTCACGTAGAGGCGGTCGGCGTCGAGCGCGAGCGCGTTGGGCGAGGTGCCGACCACGCCGTCGCGCGCGAACGGCACGCGCGCGCGCTGCACGACCCGGTTCGCGGCCAGGTCGACCACCGCGACGTCGTCGTCGTCGCTGTCGGCGACGAACAGCCGCCGCCCGTCGCGCGCCAGCGCCAGCGCGACGGGGTGCAGCCCGACCC
>JASLGJ010000230.1 GCA_030150085.1 Candidatus Elarobacter sp.
CGCCAGGGCCGCGCGGCGACCTCGATCACGCGCAGGCGGGTGCCGGGCAGGGCGCGCAGGTGCGCGACCGCAGCAAGCTGCCACGCCGGAACGGTGGTTCCGGCCACGCAGACGACGACGTTCATCGCGCGCTACCCGGGCACGCGCAGGCGGGATCGGGCGACGGTGCGGAGTTGCGCGATCGCGACCAGCACCAGCCACAGGTACTTGTAGTTCGCCATGTCGATGAACAGCGACACGAAGCCCAGCGCGATCAGCGCCGCGGTCAGCGCGACGCGCAAGTCGTACAAGCCGTCGCCGTAGCGGATGCCGGTGAGCTGGCGAAACGTCGTCGCGTAGGCCAGCCCCCCGAGCACCAGCCCGACCACGCCCAAGTCGACGAGGATGTGCAGCGGCGTGTTGTGCGGCGGGCGGCCCCAGAGCTGGTGGACGAGCGCGTAGACGGCCAGGTAGTTGCGGTCGTAGGCCTCGATCGCCCCGCCCACGCCCCAGCCGAAGAGCGGGTGCTGCTGCACCGCGCGCCAGACGATGTGCCAGATGAAGCTGCGCCCCGCGCCGCCGGTCTTGCCCAGCTCCAGCATGCGCTGCCCGATCGCCGGGACGGCGAACGGCAGCAGCGCGATCACCGGCACGCCGATCGCCGCGCCCAGCAGCCGCCGCTTGGAGAACGCGATCAGCACCGCGCCGACCAGCACGCTGCCCAGCAGCGCCTCGCGCGAGAGGCTGATCAGCTGGCCGGCGGCGATGATCGCGACCGCGCCGCCGTAGGCCAGCAGCGCGGCGGGCTTGCGCGCGTGCAGCAGCCCCACCAGCGCCAGCGCCAGCGGCGCCAGCAGCGAGTTGGCGAAGTGGTTGGGGTCGATGACGCGGTTGTCGACGTCGATCGCCAAGCGCCCGTAGTCCTCGTTCACGGCGCCGGCGTGCAGCAGCGAGATGCCGTAGAGGCTCGCCACCACGCCGCCGATCACCACGCAGGCCACGATCCCGCGCAGCTCGCGCTCGTCGATCGGCGCCACCGCGAAGATCGCGTAGAGCAGGATCAGCGACACCATCGACTGCGCCTCCAGGCTCGCCGCGGCGAGATCCGGCGACCACAGGATGCTCAGCAGCAGCCACGCCATGTAGGCCAGTCCGAAGTACACCGCCAGCGGCGCGCGCCCGATGCGCCGCTCGCGCAGCACGCGCAGCACGAGAAAGCCCGCCGCGGCCATGCCGAGCAGCTTGGTGAGCGTGCCCGCGCCGCCGATGCGCAGCATGTTGTCGAACGGGACCAGAATCACGTAGAGCCCGTACGGAAACAGGTACGGGCGCCGCACCGCCAGCACCAGCAGCGGCGGCGCCAGCGCCAGCCCGACCAGCAGCGCGGCGAGCTTGAAGTCGCCGCTGCCGATCGCGTAGGCGAGCGCGAGGCCGAGCAGCGCGACGACCGCCAGACCCAGCGCGAGCTGGGTGCGGCGGTCGGTCAGATCAAGCCGATGCGGCGAGGCGGCGAGCCGCACTGCGCTTACCACCCAGCGTGTAGACCTCGAAGCCGGCCGCGGCCCACGGCTCGGGGGCGAAGAACGCGCGCGTGTCGACCAGGTGCTTGCCGCGGCACAGCGGCGCCAGCGCGGCCGGGTCGATGCCCTTGAACGCGCCGTGGCCGACCATCAGCACGATCGCGTCGCAGCCGCGCACGGCGTCTTCGAGCGAATCGGCCAGCGGGCGGGCGTAGCGGTCGGCGACCGGGTCGAACACGCGCGTCTCGTAGCCGCGCTCGTGCAGCAGCTCCTCGACCCGCTCGGTGGGCGACTCGCGCGTGTCGTCGACGTCGGCCTTGTAGGCCGCGCCCAGGATCGCGACCACCGCGCCCTCGCGCGGCGGCACGAACTCGGTCACGCGGCGCACGACGACGTGCGGCATGCGCTCGTTGATGCGGCGCGATGTCTGGATCAGCTCGGTCACGAACGGGTTGGCGTTGGACAGAAAGTGCGGGTCGACCGGGATGCAGTGCCCGCCCACGCCGGGTCCCGGCGAGAGGATGTTCACGCGCGGGTGCTTGTTCGCCAGCGCGATCACCTCGTGCGCGTCGACGCCCAGCTCCTCGCTCAGCAACGCGAGCTCGTTGGCGAAGGCGATGTTGACGTCGCGGTAGGTGTTCTCGACGACCTTGGACAGCTCGGCCGTGACGTTGTCGGTCGTGTAGATGCTGCCGTGGCAGAACGAGGCGTAGAGCGCGCGGGCGCGCTCGGCGTCGCCCGGCTTGCGCCCCCCGATGACGCGGTCGTTGTGGCGCAGCTCCTGCACGATCGCGCCCGGGATGACGCGCTCGGGGCAGTGCGCGAGGGCGACCGTGTCGGGGTCGACCCCGGCCGCCTTGAGGGCCGGCACGACGACCCGGTCCATCGTCCCCGGCGGAACGGTCGACTCGACCACCACCAGGTCGCCCGGGCGCAGGTGCGGGGCGACCGCGCGGGTCGCGGCCTGGACGTACGAGAGGTCCGGCTTGTGGTCGATGGTCGGGGTCGGGACGCAGATCACGTACGCCTCGGCGTCCGCCGGCAGCGTCTCGCTCAGGGTCAGCCCGCCGCCGCGCAGGGCGGCCACGACCAGCTCGCGCACCGGCTCTTCCTTGACGTGCGGGGCGCCCTCGCGCAGCGAGCGCAGCAGCCGGGGGTCGACGTCGTAACCGACGACCTCGTGCCCGCCCAGCGCCATCATGGCCGCCGTGGGCAGCCCGATGTACCCCAGCCCCTGAACGCAGACTCTCATCCTTGATCTCCGTTCGCGCAAGCGCGAACGCCCTCCGGCAACGGTTCGGTGTGACGGAGTACGGCATACCCAAGGGAGCGACGGCTCACACGGTAGCGCGCCGAAATCCGTTCGGGCGGCGAAAGGGCAGGGGCTCGCCGCCCGGGCGGGTACGCTGGTCCCACGATGACGACCGCCTCGGTGAAGAAACTCGACGACAGCGCGCTCGCGACGTTCGACCACGACTACGTCAGCGACGCGGCCTTCGCGGCCATCGCGGCGCGCATCCGGAGCGACTTTCCCGCCGGCCGCTTCTCCTTCATCGACGTCGGGGGCGGCAAGGGCTTCTTCTCCGACCGCGTGCTGGCCGCGTTCCCGGACAGCACGGGCGTGGTGCTCGACAACGCCGACCTGCTGCTGGGCGCGAACCTGGCCCACCCGCGCAAGCGGCTCGTGCTCGGCTCGGCGACGGAGCTGGGCGCGCTGTTCCCCGCCGAGCGCTTCGACCTGGCGTTCTTCAACTTCGCGCTGCACCACTTCGTCGGCACCAGCTACGCCGACACGCGCCGCCTGCAGCGCGAGAGCCTGCGCCAGGCCGGCCGGATGCTCGGCCCCGCCGGGCGCATCTCGGTCTCGGAGATCACCTACAACGGCGCGCTGCTCGACAACCTGCCCAGCCACGTCGTGTACCGCCTGACCGCGAGCAAGGCGCTCGCGCCGCTGGTCGGCAAGCTGGGCGCGAACACCGCCGGCACGGGGGTCTGCTTCATGAGCGCCAAGCAGTGGGCGCGCGAGTTCGCGCGACTCGGCTACGCGGCGGCGGTGACGCGCGAGCCGGCCCCGCCCCGCACCCTGCGCCAGCGCCTGCGGCTGGCCGCGGTGTCGGCCGGCAGCGTCGCCAACGCGCACTTCTGGCTGCGCCCCGCCGCGCCACGGGCCTGACCAGGGTGGGCGAGCGCGCGAAGTTCGCCGAGGTCGCGCTGCGCGACCTCGAGCGCGGCGACCTCGACGCCTACGTCGAGTACTGGCACCGTCCCGGCAACCGCGCGCTGGCCGCGCTGGGCGTCGACCCGCGCAAGGTCTACCCGGCCAAGAAGATGCGCGAGATGCTCGAGCTGAACATCGCCAACAACGCCGCGCTGCCCGAGTCGCGGCTGGCGACCGTGGCGATCGTCTACCGCGGGCGGGCCGTCGGGGTGCACGAGCTGACGAACCTCGTGCCGGGTGACTCGGCGGTGATGCACGCCCACATCTGGGACGAGTCGCTGCGCGGGCGCGGGATCGGCGTGATCTCCTACGTCAAGGCGATGAAGCTCTACTTCGAGCGCTTCGGCCTGCGCACGATCCGCTTCGAGACGCCCAAGGTCAACGCGGCGGCGAACCGGATCAAGGAAAAGCTCGGCCTGCGCCCGACCGGCAGCGGCACCTTCGGGCTGCCGATCCTCAGCGGCACGGTCGAGACCGACAGCTACGCGGTCGAGCCCGCCGAGCTGGCGCGCCTGTACGACGAGGTGCGCGCGCGGGGCTAGTCGCGCACGGCGCGATCCGCTAGGCGACCGCGCGCAGCCGGGCCGAGGGCGCGGGCGCCTCGCCGCGCCCGACGAACGCGTCGAGCGCGTAGCGGAAGTAGGGGTACTGCAGGTCGTGCACGTCGTGGCCCGCGCCCGCCAGCGAGCGAACCTCCGCCCGCAGGCCGGCCCGGCGCAGCGCGTCCAGCGTGATCTGGTTGCTGACGATGGTGTCGTGCGAGCCGATCAGGGCCAGCACCGGCAGGCGCAGCGCGGCGAGCCGCTCCATGGTCGGGTGGGCCTCGTCGCTGGCGACGCGGCGCGCGACGTTGACCAGCGAGCCGGCCGTCAGCAGCGGCTCCACCAGGTGCTCGAGGTGGCGCCGGTTGGGCAGGCGGAAGATCTCCTCGCGGGTCTTGGTGTCGCCGGGCGCGACCTTGCTCCAGTCGATCGGGGCCGCCATCTCGCCGATCCGCTTGGCCAGCCCGGCGGCGCTGCTCGGGTTCTTGGCGACGATGTCGAGCACCATCTGCAGGTCCTTGGCGTAGCGCGTCCAGGACGGCTCCACGCCCGCGATGCCCTTGAGCATGGGGGTGGTGAAGGTCAGCGAGGCGGCCCGCGCGCCGAGCCGCGCGGCCAGCTCGATCGCCGGGCGCGCGCCGTTGCACCAGCCCAGCACGTGGACCGCGTTCAGCCGCTCGCGCTCGACCATGGCGAGCATGTCGGCCGCCTCGTCCTCGAGCCGCACGTCCGCGCTGATGCCGCCCGCGAACAGGTCGCCGTGGCGGCGCACCGGGACGAGCAGCTTGTAGTCGTGGCCGGGGTCGCTCAGGAAGCGCTGCCAGGCCTCGATCGGGACCCCGGTCGCGCTGACCAGCACCACCGGGTGCGTCCCGCGCTTTCGCACGTAGTAGTCCGCGCCGCCCGCCGAGCGCCGCTCGTAGTCGGCCGCGAAGGCCTCGCGCACCGCGCGGACCGGAAGGGCCGCGCTCTCCAGCCGCATCCGCCGGCCGGCCGCCCGGTAGGCGTCGAGCGCGACCGCCGCCACCCACTGGGCCAGGAACGTGCCGCCGGGGTCGGCCTGGGTCGCGCAGCGGGCCCGCAGGTGGGCGTTGCCCTCCTCCAGGGCGGTCTCGACGGCGTGGGCCGGCAGGCCGCCCGCGCCCGGGCCGCCCGCGTGCGCGCAGGCGAAGGCGCGCGGGTCGGGCAGGGGCAGCGGGAAGCGCGCCAGGTAGTCCTCGTCGCGCCGCGAGAGCTCGGACAGCGCGTCGTCCAGCAACGCGGAGAAGC
>JASLGJ010000260.1 GCA_030150085.1 Candidatus Elarobacter sp.
GCCGAACGTGCTCAGCGTCTCGCGCACGTACAGGAAGCTGCCGAGCAGGACGATCGTGACCGCGACGGTCCCGATCGCGGTGAACTGCATGCCGGCGTTGCGGGTGAAGTTGGTGACAACCTCAGCCAGGAAGAACCGCAGTCTGCCCAAGTCCACGGAAATAGTAGCCCCGTTCGTCGTCGTGGAGGATGCGGCCGTGCTCCAGGCGCACGACGCGCCGCCGCATCCGGTCGACGACCGCTTGATTGTGGGTCGCGACCACCACGGTCGTGCCTTTGAGGTTGATGCGCTGCAGCAGCTCCATGATCTCGGTCGTGTTCGAGGGATCGAGATTGCCGGTCGGCTCGTCGCACAGCAGCAGCTTGGGATTGCAGACCAGGGCCCGCGCGATCGCGGTGCGCTGCTGCTCGCCGCCGGAGAGCTCGCTGGGGAACATGCGGCTCTTGTGCGAAAGGCCGACCAGGTCGAGCGCGCGCGGCACCTGGCGCATCACGTCGCGGGTGCTCGTCCCGGTCACCTGGAGCGCGAAGGCGACGTTCTCCCAGACCGTCTTGTGCGAGAGCAGCTTGAAGTCTTGGAACACCACCCCGATGTTGCGGCGCAGCGCGGGCACCTTGCCCCGCCGCAGCCGGTCGACCCGGATCCCGTCCACCCAGACCTCGCCCCCGCTGGGGCGCTGCTCGCGGTAGAGGAGCTTGAGCAGCGAGGACTTCCCGGTCCCCGAGTGGCCGACCAGAAAGACGAAGCTGCCCTTCTCGATCTCGAGGTCGACGTCGTCCAAGGCCCGCGTCCCGTTGGGGTACACCAGCGAGACGCCACGAAGTTTGATCATGCCGTAGGCACTCCGGCCCAGCACGAAGAGCGCCCGAACGAGCGCGCGCTCACTGCTTTCGCCAATTTGACATTCCCCGAGGGCGCGCGCGAAAACGCGGTTGCCGCTGGCACCATGTCACGTTGCGACAGGGTTTCCACCGGCCGTGGCTCATACCTTCGCGAGATGAATTTCGACCTGACCGACGAGCAGAAGGCCATCCAGTCGTTGTGCCGCGACTTCGCCCGGGACGAAGTCGCGCCGCAGGCCGAGCGCAACGACGCCGAGGAGCGCTTCCCGTACGACTTGGTCGCGAAGATGGCCGAGCTCGGTCTGATGGGTCTGCCTTTCCCGGAGGAGTACGGCGGTTCGGGTGCCGACACGGTGAGCTACGCGCTGGCGGTGATGGAGATCGCCCGCGCCGACGCCTCGACCGCGATCACGCTCGCGGCCCACGTCTCGCTGGGCGCGTCGCCCATCTTCCTGTTCGGCACCGAGGAGCAGAAGCAGAAGTACCTCGTTCCGCTGGCCAGGGGGGAGAAGCTGTGGGGCTTCGGGCTGACCGAGCCGGGCGCGGGCAGCGACGCCGGCGGGACCCAGACCCGGGCCGAGCTGCGGGACGGCCGCTGGGTCATCAACGGAACCAAGGCCTTCATCACCAACAGCGGCACCGACCTGACCGCGGGCACCACGATCACCGCGGTGACGGGGCGCGACGCCGAGGGCCGGCCCGAGATCTCGAACCTGATCGTGCCCCAGGACACCCCGGGCTTCAGCCGCTCCAAGAAGTACAAGAAGATGGGCTGGCGGGCGTCCGACACGCGCGAGCTGTCCTTCGCCGACGCGGCGGTGCCCGAGGAGAACCTGCTCGGCGAGCGGGGCAAGGGGCTCAAGCAGTTCCTGACCATCCTCGATGGGGGCCGCATCTCGGTCGCCGCGCTCTCGGTCGGCCTGGCGATGGGGGCCTACGACGAGGCCTACAAGTACGCCCGCGAGCGCCAGCAGTTCGGGCGCCCGATCTCCAAGTTCCAGGCCATCCAGTTCAAGCTGGCCGACATGCTGATGGAGATCGAGCACGCCAAGCTGATGGTGCTCAAGGCGGCCTGGGAGAAGGACAGCGGGCGGGCCTACGAGCTGACCGCGTCGCTGGCCAAGCTCTACTCGGGCGAGGTCTCGCGCCGGGTGGTCAACGAGGCGGTCCAGATCCACGGCGGCTACGGCTTCATGGACGAGTACCCCGTCTCGCGCATGTACCGGGACCAGAAGATCAACGAGATCGGCGAGGGCACCAACGAGGTCCAGCGCCTGGTCATCGCCCGCCAGATCGGGCTCTAGCGCCCTGGCTGTAACCGTATGGGGCGGCCGGGCGTCCAAGGAAGCGAGTCTTCCCGCGCAAGGAGTTCCGGCATGCCGCGTTCCCTCGTTCTGACCCTGGTCGCAGCGGCGTTCGTCGTCGCCGTGGTGGCGTTCGGTGCGCGCAGGCTGAGCGCGCAGCTCGAGCACGGCGCCGCGGCGCCCGAGTTCAGCGCGCAGGCGGCGCTGGGCGGCAAGGTCGAGACCGTCGACCTCAAGACGGCGCTGGCGAAGGGCCCGGTGGTCCTCTACTTCTTCCCCAAGTCGTTCACGTCGGGCTGCACGGTGGAGGCGCACCTGTTCTCCGAGCACATCGGCGACTTCCGCAAGCTGGGCGCGACGGTGATCGGGGTCAGCGGCGACGACATCGAGACGCAGAAGAAGTTCTCGACCCAGGAGTGCCGCTCGGCGTTCCTGGTCGCGAGCGATCCGGGGCTGAAGATCGCCAAGTCCTACGACAGCGTGCTGGGCGCGGGCTTCTCGAACCGCACCTCGTACGTGATCGCGCCCAACGGCACGATCGCGCTGGCCTACACCAGCCTGGATCCCTCCAAGCACGTCGAGAAGGCGCTGGGCGCGCTGCGCGAGCTGCACGCCGGGAAGTGAGCCCGGCGGGCCGGAGCGCCCGGCCGGGCTAGCCCGTCAGCGGGCGAACTCGCGGACGACCAGCCAGGCGAAGAGGGCCACGTCGGCGACCATCGCGGCGATCAGGCCGAGGATGAACAGCTCGAAGCCGGTCAGGCTGCCGAACGGCGGGCGCGCGGCGGCTCGCGAGCGGGTCGCGGGAGCGCGACGATCTCCCATCTCCATGGGGACTCCTCTCGTGAAAACGGTGGTTCCGGCCGCCGGGTAATTACCGGTATCGGCAGGGGCGGGTGAAAGCTTGAGCGGGCTCGCCCCGGGCCGGGCTCAGACGATTCCGCTCCGCAGGGCGTGGATCGCGGCCTGCGTGCGCGAGGTCGTGTGGAGCTTGGCGAAGATGTTGCTGACGTGGCTCTTGACGGTCTTGAGCGAGAGCCCCAGCTCCCCGCAGATGTCGCGGTTCGCGCGGCCCTGCGCCACGAGCGCGAGCACCTGGCGCTCGCGCAGGGAGAGCTGGGCGCCGCGCGGCGGCTCGTCCGGGCGGCGCACGAGCATCGCGCCGGCGGCGCGCGGGTCGACGTAGCTCGCGCCGGCGGCCACGCAGCGCACCGCGCGCACGACGTCCTCGAGGTCCGCGTCCTTGGTGACGTGACCGTCCGCCCCGGACTCGACCGAACGGTAGAGCGCATTCTCGTCGCTGCGCTGGGAGAGGGCGACGATGCGCGCCCGGGGCGCCGCGTCGCGGGCCGCGCGGACCAGCGGCGCGAGCGGCGCCGGAAAGCCGTCGAGATCGACGATCGCGACGTCGATCAGCCGAGAGCGGAGACGGGGGTCGTCGGTCGTGGGGACCACGGCGTCGATCGCGAGCTCGGGCTCGAGATCGAGCGCGCGCGCGAGCGCGTCCGCCAGGACACGCTGCTGCGACACGATCGCCAGACGAATACCGTCGCCGCCGGCGGGTGGTAACAAAGTACGTGCTCCTCGTCGCTGCGTTCGCTGGTGCGCGAGGTCGTATCGTGCCATGCAACCGGCGCGAGCGCCATCCCTCAAAGCGGGGGGCTCGCCGTGACGGGCCGCGGGCGAGCGACGTTTGCACGACGCGCGGCGAGACGTGCGTACCATTCGCACGAGCGCGGTGCGATGCAGCGCGCGTTGGCTGGGTAAGGCGCTCACACCGGGCGTGCCGCTTCCCGCGATTCGTGTTTCGCGCCGCCGACGCAGCAGTCGAATGTCGAACATCTTTTTCGCACCCGCGCCTTCCGCCGAGGAATCCGTTTTCAGCTTACTGGCGCACGTCGTGCCGCTGGACGCGTGGGCACTCGCCCCCGCGTCCGCACCGCCGCCGCTCGCCGGGCAGCCGTTCAGCTTAGCGCTGCCGCTGCGCGGCGGCGCGGAAAGCGCCGCCACCGCGTGGTTCGGCCGCCGCGCGCCGTTCAGCGCGTTCGAGCGCGACGCGCTCGAACGGCTGCTCGAGCTCGTGCGGCCGTGGCTGCGCGGTGCGCGCGAAGCACCCGGCGCGCAGCCGTACGCCGTGTGCGTGCTGCGCGAAGGACGCGTCGTCGCGTCGCTGGTATTCGGCGCCGGCGAAGGGGTGAGCTTCGGGCTCGTACCGTTCGCGTATGTGCGGACGGTCACGTTCGGCGACGCGGTTCACGTGCTGGTGATCGAACGGCTCGCCGGCGCGCGCGCGCTCGTCCCGGCCGCGCGCCGCTACGGGCTCTCGCCGCGCGAGCTCGACGTCTTGCGCCTGCTGCTCACCGGCTCGTCGACCGGCGACATCGCACGGCGGCTGACGATCGGCGGTGAGACCGTGCGCGACCACGTGAAGAACTTGCTGCGCAAGACCGGCGCGCGCAACCGCGTCGAGCTCGCCGGGCGGGCGCTGGGCTACGAGCCGGAGAGCTCCGCTTGCCCGTCGTCGTGACCTTCGACCTGCCGCCGCGCAACGGCGGGATCCAGCGCTATGCCGCGGCGCTGGTCCGCG
>JASLGJ010000330.1 GCA_030150085.1 Candidatus Elarobacter sp.
GCGCTGGGCAACGGCTTCGGCGGCGTGACCGCCGCGGGCTCGAGCTCGGGGACGATCTCCGCCGTCGGCACCCACCTGCTGGCCTCGACCAGCAACCCGGTCCAGACCCAAGCCGTCCTGGCGCTGAGCGTGAACGGCAAGCAGGGCGGGGCCGTGCGGCGCGCGGTGCGCGGCGGCTCCCCCGCGGCCCAGCTCCCGGTCGACACGCCCACCGCGCTGCAGCACCGCATCGTGCGCGACCTGCTGCGCGGCGCGACCCACGGCACGCCGGCCCAGGGCGTGGCGCGCCGGACCCGCTCGCTTCCCACCACCGTCGGCGCGACCGCCAGCCTGTGGGCGCAGAACACCGCGATCGGCCAGAGCTCCGGCGGCTCGTACACCGCCGTCCCCGCCACGCTGGAAGCCGTCACCGCGCACGCCTACGTCTGGATCGACTCGACCCTGGTCAGCGGCGGGCAAGTCGACCCGGCGGCGGCCCAGCAGATCGGCGCGAACTTCGAGAACGCCTGGGCTTCCGACACGGCGCACTTCGGCACCAACGTCTACGCCGGAATGCCGGTCGAGTCCGATCAAGCGCCGTACTGCAGCACCAGCGGCGTGCGCACCGGGACCGGCAACGCGATCGTGCCGAGCGACGCGCACACGGTGGTGTTCGTGGTGAACCCGGCTTCGCTGGGCGGCGGCGTGGGCGGCTACTTCGACCCGGCCAACTTCCTGGCCGACGCGGAGCTGCAGTGCAGCACCGCGGCGCGCGCGGCCGGCATCCGCTCCAACGAGGCGCCGATGATCTACCTGGGCTGGTTCAACCAGAACGGCTCGGCGTACGAGCTGCAGGAAGATCTCGTGCGCGGCACCGCGCACGAGTTCCAGCACCTGATCAACTTCGTCGACCACGCGCTGCGCAACGACGATCCCAGCGCCGACGAGGACACCTTCATCAACGAAGGACTGTCGATGCTGGCGCAGGACCTCGCCGTGCCGCGCATGTTCTCGGGCCTCGACCACGACAGCCTCGACGCGGTGCGCCGCGCGAACCTCTGGATCGCGTCGCCGCAGAGCTACAGCCTGACCGGCTTCAGTGGCGTCGACCCCGGCAAGAGCGCGCCCGCGTTCAACTGCTCGGGCTGCTACGGCGGATCGTACCTGTTCCAGCGCTACCTCTACGACCGGCTGGGTGGCGACGCGTACCTGCAGCAGGTCGAAACGGGCACGGCGACCGGGCTCGACCACATCGCGGCGATCGCGGGCGAGTCGGATCAGCAGCTGCTGAGCGACTTCGGGCTGGCCCTGGCGGTGCGCGCCGCGGGCGGCCCGGCGGGCAGCGGAGCCTACGCGTTCCCCGGCCTGCCGTTCGGCGGCAGCCTCCCGACGCAGCTCGGCGGCAGCGTCGCGGTCCCGCTGCTCGGCGTGCTCAACCCGACCGGCCTGGCCGGCGGCACGTACGCCGGCCCGTACGACGGCGGCTACGCGTTCCTCAACGTGCCCGGCTTCGGCGCCAGCGTTTCGCTCCTCGACACGACGAGCAGCGTCGGCCTGAGCGCGGGGATCGCGCAGCACTAGACTACGCGCAGGCGGGCGCGGTCCGGGCCGCGCGGGCGGCGAGGTCCCGGGCCTGTGTGCGGTCTCTCCGGCCCGGCCGCCGAGCCCAATGTCCGACGCCCCGACGCCCACGCCCCGAGCCGCTCGTGCACCGCACGCCGCTCGGGGCTTTTTCCGTGTGCCGTTGACTTATCGCGATATATCGAATACTATCGCGACATGATAGAGCACTTGATCCGCCACGGCCTCCACGGCCGCGGCGAGCACCACCACCGCCACCACCACGGCGAGGCGCGCGCCTTCATGCGGGGCGGCTTCGGGCGCGGCTGGGGCGGCCGCACGCGCCGCGGCGACATGAAGTACCTGGTCCTCGAGACGCTGGCCGACGGGCCGCGCCACGGCTACGAGCTGATCGGCGCGATCGAGCAGCGGCGCGGCTTCCGGCCCAGCCCCGGTTCGATCTATCCGACCCTGCAGATGCTCGAGGACGGCGGCTTCGTGACCTCCGCCGAGGTCGGCGGCAAGCGGGTCTACACGATCACCGACAGCGGGCGCGAGCTGCTCGCCAACCGCGCGTTCGACGCCGACGGCGACGAAGGCCCCGACGCGCACCACCGCCTCAAGGAGTCGGCGATGAAGCTGGGCGCGGCGGTCATGGGCGCGCGCGGCAGCGACGAGGCGACGCTGGGGCGCATCCGCGAGATCCTCGACCGCGCGCGGCGCGAGATCTACGCGATCCTGGCCTCCGACGAAGCGTAGTGTCCCGCCGGTCCGGCTACGCGAGCGCGGCCGTGAGCCGCGCTCGCAGCGGCTCGGGGATGCGCGCCGGGCGCAGGGTCGTGCGGTCGACCGCGGCCAGCACGAGCGTGCCGTCCACCAGCCGCGTGCCATCGGCCCGCTCGACCGGGAAGGCGAAGGTCAGCGACGCGCCGCCCAGCTTCGTCAGCTCCGCGCGGCAGACGACCTCGTCGTCGAGCCGGGCCGGGGCCCGGTAGTCGCAGGCCAGGTGCGCGCGCGCGAACCACACCCCGTGCTCGTTCGCCAGCGCGTCGTACGTGAAGCCCAGCGCGCGGAAGAACTCCGCCTCGGCCGCTTCCATGAAGCGCAGGTAGCGCCCGAAGTACACCACGCCCATCACGTCCAGATCGCTCCAGCGCACCCGCTCGCGCACCGCGGGGCCGACGGTCACGAGCGCTGCGCGGCCGTGACGAGGGGCGAGCGGCCTCCCGGCCGCCTCCGCGGTCGGCCCGATGGCTCCGGGTTCCGGTGCCTTGCGGTCACGATCAAATCTCGAAGGCCCACGCGACCTCGTCGGCGGTGGGGCCGTTCTGCTGGGGCGGGTTCTGGGCGGCGTAGGCGGCGATCGCGCCCT
>JASLGJ010000335.1 GCA_030150085.1 Candidatus Elarobacter sp.
CGAGGCGAAGATCAGCCCGCGCTCGCGCAGATCCTCGATCAGCCCCGGCTCGCACTCGAGCGCGGCCGCGATGCGGGCGTCGAAGCGCGCCGCGCACGCCAGCTCGCACACGCGGTCGAGATCGTCGTCGCTGCGGTCCCGCAGCGCGGCGTCGACCAGGCCGTCGTAGACGTCGTCGGGCGCGGCCGACAGGTCGAGGCGCCCGGCCGCGAGCGCCACGCTCAGCGCCAGCGCCCAGCCGCCCGTGCGCTCGTGCAGCGCGTCCGCGTCGGCGGCGGAGAGCGCGATGCCCGCGCTCTCGAACGCCGCGCGGATCTCCTCGGGCCGCACCCGCAGCTCGGGCGACTCGATGGGCAGCGCGGCGACGCCGCTGGCCAGCCAGCGCGGCACGGGCAGCCACGCCCCGTCGCGGTCGGCGACGATCCAGCGGATCCCCGGCGGCGCCGTTTCGATCAGCGCGCTCAAGAACGCGGCGCAGCGCTCGGCGCCGGCGAGGTGGTGCAGCTCGTCGAGCACCACGGTCGCGCTGGCGCCCGCGAGGTGCTCGCGCGCCCACTGCAGGGCCGCGTCGTCGCCGCCCTCGGCGCGCTCGAGCTGGGCGGCGGCGTTGCGGACCGAGCGCGCCATCGCGGGCCGCAGCGCGCCGAACGTCGCGGCCAAGCCGCGCACCAGCTCGCCGGGAGCCGCGTGCGCGGAGGTGGCGGTGAACGAGAGGTGCGGAATCGCGCGCGCGGCCAGGTAGTCGCGCACGAGGGTCGACTTGCCGAGGCCTTCCTCGGCCAGGACGAGGGCCACCCGCGCTCGGCAGGCTTCGTCCAGGCGTGCGAAGAGGCGCACGCGCGAGAACGCGCGTGCGCCGGGGCTGGGCGGGCAAGGCTGGCGGTTCGAGTCCTCGGCAGGGTTCACCGTCGACCTCGCGGGCGAGAGCGCTTTAGAAAGCGGCCAATCCGTTTGGACTGCCCAATGTGCCATCGGCAAATCCGCCGACCGGGTTGAGCGCGCCGCGCTGGGCGTAGAGCTTGGCCGCGCCGACCGATGCCGGGCCGTAGTCGTTGGCGGCCGCGTAGAGACCGGCGACGAACGGCGCGCCCGCGCTCGTGCCGCCCAGCACGACCCAGCCCTTGTGGTCCGAGCTGTAGACGGCCACGCCGGGGTTGTAGTCCGCGATCACCGAGACTTCCGGAACCGCGCGGCCTTCGCAGGCCGAGTCGCTCTGCCAGGCCGGGCGGGCGAAGATCATGCTGCAGCCCGAGCCGCTCGCTTCCCAGACCGTTTCGGACCAGCCTCGGGCCGCGCCGGAGCTCCGGCCGAGGGTGGTTCCGCCGACCGCCGTCACGTACGGCGACGACGCCGGGAACTGGACCTCGCCCGCTCCCAGGTCGCCCGTGCTCGCGGTGATCGCGATGCCGGGGTGGTAGAACGCGGCCTTGGCCCCATCGTCGATCCCGGTCGAGTTCCCGTGCCCCTCGGGCACGCCCCAGCTGTTGCTGATCGCGGCCGGGTGGTACGACGCCGCGACGTTCACGGCTTGAGCCAGGCTGTCCAGATCCTGGCCGGGCGCTTGGACGAGCAGGATGCGGCACGTCGGGCAGGCGATCGAGGCCATCGCGAGGTCGAGCGTGGTCTCGTCGCCCCAGGTCGCCTGGTCCGCTGCTTTGTCGCCCGGCGGCGGCAGGAGCTGCTTGACGAGGCCCTCGATGGGCTTGCTCTTGACGATCGTCAGGCACTTGCTATCGTGCGTGCAGGGCGGCAGGCCGAACTGGGTGCGGAACGTCTTGAGGTCGTCCTCGGCGTGGGGCGTATCGAACGCGTCGACGATCGCGATCAGCGGACCGTTCGCGATGGCGGTCGGGACGATCGGCGGTAACCCGTATGCGCTGCGAAGCTGGGCCGGGGTCAGACCGCTCGTCGGCGTCTTCGCGGGCGGCACGTTGGGGTTGATCTTGACGTTGCACGAGGAGTCCTTCTTCTTTACTCCTGTGCAAGCGACCGCGCTGGCCGGGACCGGCGTGGGCGAGACCGCCGGAAGGGCACGGGCGATGTTCTGCGCGCCGCGCGCGTCCCCGACCAGGGGCGAGACGGAGCCCGAGCCCGCCCCGGCGCAGCCCGCCGCCGCGGCCAGCGCGAGGCCGACGAAAAGCGCCTTGCCCGCGAAGGCCTTGAGGGAACGCGGGCGCTCCGGACCGTCGATCGGCGGCAGCGGGGGGGAAACGTCCATCGGTATCACCGGGATATGCTTCATCCTTACGATTCCTATGGCGGCCGGCTCATCCGTGCCGGCGCCAGCGTAGGTGCTCGGTGCGCGCGCGATGCCCACCCGCGCGAATTCCGATCCCAGGGACCAAGGGCCTGGGCCTTTCGGGTATCCCCCAAATTAGGGGTAATCAACACCCGAAACTTTAGCGCCGAATCGTAAAGACTGGGTAAGGAACGTCAGCCCGGATCGGGCAGGTCGTGGAACGTGCGCTTGGGCGCCTGCTCCTCGCGCTCCAGATCGGCCAGGAAGTAATAGACGATCTTGCGGTCGTCGAAGCCGACCTTGGCCAGCTCGCGCCCGCCGATCTCGACCACCTCGTGGATGTGGCCTTCCCGGCCCGCGTAGCGGTAGTTGACCTCACCGTAGTCGGGGTCGCCGGGGCGCGGGCGCGGGATCACCTTGGTGCCGCGCAAGGGGGTACGATGCCGGTGATCGCTCAAATGTCGCTCCTATGATCATCGAGTACCACGGGAAGCGCCCGAAGGTGGCGGCGAGCGCGTTCGTCGCCCCGACCGCCGTCATCATCGGCGACGTCGAGGTGGGCGAAGAGGCCTCGATCTGGTTCGGAACGATCGTCCGCGGCGACAACGGCCCGATCAAGATCGGCGCGCGGGCCAACCTCCAGGACAACGCGGTCGTCCACGTCAGCGAGGGCGCCACGACGGTGATCGAGGACGACGTCACGGTCGGGCACTGCGCGGTGCTGGAGGACTGCACGATCGGGCGCGGCTCGCTGATCGGCTCGAACGCGGTGGTGCTCAACGGCGCTCGCGTCGGCGAGAGCACCCTGATCGGGGCCGGCGCGGTGGTCGCGGCCAACGCCGAGATCCCGCCCCGGGTGGTCGCCGCCGGCGCCCCGGCCAAGGTCAAGAAGGCGCTCGAGGGCCCGGCGGTCGAGTGGGTCGCGCACGGCAGCCCGGAGTACGTCGCGCTCTCGCGCTCGTACTTGAGCCACGGGATCGGCGATCCCGAGATGCACGAGATCGCGGAGAGCCGCGTCGCCCCGTAAGTCCCTCCCGGGGCTGCTGCTCGCGCTGGCCGTCGCGGCGCTCGCGACGCTGGCTTCGCGCTGGGTGCCGCTCGCGGGCGCACCGGTGCTGGCGATCGTGCTCGGCGTGGCCGTGCGCGCCGCCTGGCAGCCGCCCGAGCGGTTCCGGCCGGGGCTGGCCTTCGCGAGCCGGACCGTGCTGCAGACGGCGATCGTCGTCTCGGGCTTCGCGCTCTCGTTCGTGACCGTGGTGCGCACCGGCCTGGGCACGCTGCCGGTGACCTTGGGCACGATGGCCGTCGCGCTGATCCTCTCTCCCTTGGCCGCGCGCGCGCTGCGCCTGGACGGCGTGCTGCAGCGGCTGGTCGGCGTCGGCACCGCGATCTGCGGCGCCTCGGCGATCGCGGCGGTCGCGACCGTGATCGAACCGGCCGAGGGCGAGATCGCGCTGGCCATCGCGGTGGTCTTCTTCTACAACGTCGTCGCGGTGCTGGCGTTCCCGCCGCTGGGCCACCTGATGCACCTGACGCAGGACGCCTTCGGGCTGTGGGCCGGCACGGCGATCAACGACACCTCGTCGGTCGTCGCGGCCGGCTACGCCTACGGCCGCGAGGCGGGCGACCACGCGACCATCGTCAAGCTCACCCGCGCGACGCTGATCCTGCCGATCGTCGGCGTGCTGGCCGTGCTGCGCGCGCGCGAGCGGCGCGCCGCCGGCGCGCGCGTGCCGTGGCGGCGCATCATCCCCTGGTTCATCGTCTGGTTCCTCGCCGCCGCGCTGGTCAACACGAGCGGCCTCGTCCCGCCCGCCTGGCACGGCCCGATCGGCGTCGTCGCCGCGTTCCTGATCGGCACCGCCCTGGCCGCGATCGGCCTGCAGACCCAGCTCGCGAAACTGCTCCGCACCGGCGCCCGCCCGCTGGCCTTCGGCTTCGTCCTCTGGGTCGCGGTCGCGCTCTCGTCGCTAGCGCTTCAGCGGCTGACGGGGCTGTAGC
>JASLGJ010000359.1 GCA_030150085.1 Candidatus Elarobacter sp.
ACCTCGTCCCGTCCGGCCTGCTGGCCTTCGCCGACGAGCTCACGGCCGGCGCGGCGGAGAGCGTCCGCCGGCTGGAAGCGCTCGGCGTGCGGCTCAAGCTCGTGACCGGGGACAGCGACCGCACCGCCCGCTTCGTTTGCCGGGAGCTGGGCCTGCCGGTGGACGGCGTGCTGACCGGCGCCGAGCTCGCCGCGCTGAGCGACGCCGCGCTGAGCGCGGCGCTGGCGCGCACCTCGGTCTTCGCGCGCGTCACGCCGGAGCAAAAGTCGCGCATCATCCGCCTGCAGCGCGCGGCGGGAAGCGACGTCGGGTTCTTGGGCGACGGGGTGAACGACGCGGTCGCGCTGCACGATGCCGACGTCGGTATCTCGGTCGACTCGGCCTGCGACGTGGCAAAGGACGCGGCCGACATCGTATTGCTCGAGCAGGACCTGGGCATCCTCGCGGACGGGGTGGTCGAGGGGCGGCGCATCTTCGCCAACACGATGAAGTACGTGCTGATGGGCACCTCCTCGAACTTCGGCAACATGTTCAGCGCGGCCGCGGCGTCGCTGTTCCTGCCCTTCCTCCCGATGCTGCCCTCGCAGATCTTGCTCAACAACCTGCTCTACGACGTCAGCGAGATGACGATTCCCAGCGACCGGGTCGATCCCGAGCATCTCCGCCGGCCCGCGCACTGGGACGTGCGTTTCATCCGCCGCTTCATGCTGGCGTTCGGGCCGCTCTCTTCGCTCTTCGACCTGCTCACCTTCGCGCTGATGCTGCTGGTCTTCCACGCCGGCGCGGCGCTCTTTCGCAGCGGCTGGTTCGTCGAGTCGCTGGCCACGCAGGCCCTGGTGATCTTCCTGATCCGCACCCGTCGCGTGCCGTTCTGGCGCAGCCGCCCCAGCGCCCAGCTCGTCGCGGCTACGCTCTGCATCGTCGCGGTCGGACTGGCGCTGCCGTTCACCCCACTGGCCGCGCCGCTGGGCTTCGCGCCGTTGCCGCCCGCGTTCTTCGCCGCGCTGGCGCTCATGATCGCGGCCTACCTGGGCCTGATCGAGCTGGGGAAGGCCTTCTTCTTTCGCGCGCCGTCAGGAGCCGGGCGAGCCCGCGCCGGGGCCGGCGGGGAGCCGGAGGGCGATCTGAACGGTGCCGCCGGCGCGGCTCCCGGCGTGCGGTAGACCCGACTCCTCGACCAGTCCCAGCATCTCGCGGTTCTGGGCCGAGGTCTCGATCCGCAGCGACTCCACCCCGCGCCGCTCCAGCTCGCGCACGACGGCCGCGAACAGCCGCGTCCCCAGCCCCTGGTGCTGGTAGGGATCGGCGACGACGAACGCGGCCTCGGCGGCCTTCCCGCCCAGCAGCGCGGCGTAGGCCTCGGCTACAATCGTGCCGTCGGCGGCCTCGGCGACGAGCGCCACGTCGCCCGCGCGGTGGGCCTCGTCGCGCAGCTCGCCGGCCGCGACGTCGCGCGCGATGCCGGCCAGAAAGCGCCGGCGCAGCGACTCGCGCGAGAGCGCGCGCGCCATCGCCTCGATGCCCCGGTCGTCGCCGGCCCGCGCCGGCCGAATGCGGATCGCCAAGCCCGTAGCGTCGCATTCCGGCGTGAACCGGCTGAGAAAGCGGTGGCGAGCGGCGTTCGCGGGATGTTCTCAGCGCCGCGCGAGGATCGAGGCATGAAGCCGCTCTTCTCGCACCTCACCGTTCCGGTCGACGGCTCGACGGCGTCGCAGCGCGTGATCGCGTTCGCGCTGGAGCTGGCGCGCGGCGGAGGCCGCATCTCGTACTGCAGCGTGGTCGACCCCAGCCTGGTCTACGCGTCCTTGGGTTACGGCGCGGCGGCCGACCTGGGCCCGCTGCTCGACGCGCTCGACGCCGACGGGGCGGTCTTCTGCGGCCGGGCCGAGGCAGAAGCGGCCCGGCAGGGGATCGCCGCCGGCCCGCGCGTCGTCGAGATCGACGCCTTCGCGGCCCGCAACGGCTCGGACGCGATCGTGATCGGCGCCCGCGGACGCGGCGGGCTGGCCCGCGCGGTGCTCGGCAGCGTCGCCCTGGGCGTGCTGCGGCATGCCTCGGTACCGGTCGTCACCGTCCACGAGGACGACACGTCGCGCGGCGGGCCGCTCGCGGTCGCGCTCGACGCATCGCCCGCAGCCAGCGCCACGCTCGACCTCGCGCTGCGGATCGCCGCGGAGCGCAGCCTGCCGCTGCTCCTGCTTCACGTCTGCGGCCCGCGCACCGCGAGCCGACCGCTCGAGCGGGCTAAGGAACGCGCCGCGCGCTGGGCGTGCGCGCAGAGCTCGTGCTTGAGGAGGGCGCGCCGGCCGAAGGCGTGCTGAGCGCGCTCGACGCGCGCGCCTGCGGCATGCTCATGATGGGCACGCACGGCCGCTCGCCCCTGGCGCGCATGGTACTGGGCAGCGCCGCCGCGGCGGCGGTCGAGCGGGCTCGCGTTCGGTGATGACGGTCCGCCGCGCCGGCTGAGCGGGCGCGCAGAGCAGCGAGATCGTGCCGTCCTCGGCGCGGTGCGGGCGAATGCCGAGCGGCACGCCCGGCAGGCGCACGGTGAACGTCGCGCCGCGCCCGGCCGCGTTGCCGACCTCGATGGTGCCCCCGTGTTCCTCGACGAAGCGCTTCACCAGTGCCAGGCCCACCCCGCTGCCCGGCGTGTCGCCCGCCGCCGCGCCGCGAAAGCCGTCCTCGAAGATCTTGCCCAGCTCGTCGCCGCTCACCCCGGGTCCCTCGTCGGTGACGGTGAGCGCCAAGGCCCCGCCAGCGCGTCGGCAGTCGACGTCGATCCGGCCGCCGGGCGGGGTGTAGCGGATCGCGTTGGACACCACGTTGTTGACGATCTCGGCGACGCGCACCGGGTCGCCCGCGAAGTTCAGGCAGGCCGGGTCGTGGCCGACGCCCTGCTGGCCGTGGGCGGCGCACTGCTGGACTCGGAACGCGATCTGGCGCTCCGCCGCGACGGCCTCGAAGGCCAGCACCTCGTTGGTGATGACGTCGCAGACGTTCATCGAGCGGGGCTGAGGTGCGGAGCGCGGCTGAATGGTTTCCAGCTTGGGGCTGAGCTCGCGCAGCAGCACGTCAACCTCGCCTAGGGCCTGCAGCACCGCGCTCAGGCGCTGGGGCGACGGCTCGAGCATCCCGTCGCGAAATGCCTCCACGTTCGCGGTCGCCACCGCGAGGTGGTTGCGGATCTCGTGCACGATGTGCCTCACGTCGGGTCGACCATCTTGTAGCCGACGCCGAACACGGTCACGATGTAGCGCGGGTTGGCGGGATCGCTCTCGACCCGCGCGCGCAGGTTGGCGATGTGGCGGTCCAGGGTGCGGTCGAAGACGTCGCCGTCGGCGCTGACCCGCTGCAAGAGCTGGTCGCGGGTGAGGGTCTGCCCGAGGTGGCCCGAGAGCACGTCGAGGATCTTGAACTGGGTCGGGGTGAGCGTCACCGGCTTGCCGTCGACGCGCACCTCGTGGGCCAGCGGATCGATCGCGATCGCGCCGACGCGCTTCTCGTGCGCGGGCGCGGCGCGCTCGCTGCGCTCGGCCCGGCGCAGCACGGTCTTCACCCGGGCCACGATCTCGCGCGGGCTGAACGGCTTGCCCACGTAGTCGTCGGCGCCCAGCTCCAGCCCGACCACCCGGTCGACCTCGTCGGTGCGCGCGGTCAGCATGATGACCGGCACGTCGCGCACGGCGCGCACCTGGCGCAGCACCTCGGTGCCGGGGAAGCCGGGCAGGTTGAGGTCGAGCACGACCAGGTCGGGGAGGTGTTTCTTGAACGCCTCGACCGCGGCCGGCCCGTCACCGGCGCGCACGACCGCGAAACCCTCGTCGCGCAGGTAGCGCTCGAGCACGTCCAGCAGCCCCGGTTCGTCGTCGACCACGAGCACGGTGCGGCCTGTCGTCGTAGCCACGGTCTCGTATGGTTCGGCTGGCTGTG